>JBPCXR010000235.1:0-4912 GCA_051027215.1 Pseudomonadales bacterium
GTGAAGGGGTTACGGGCGGCTTTGACGGCGCTGGCAGCAGTTCGCGCACGGATCCTGTGCGGGTTGAGGTGCGACCAGCGCCAAATCTGCAGGGCAAATGGCGTTGCTGGGGGTCAGTGGCTGGGTCAGGATGGGGGGCGTTTAAGTGTGGAGGAAGTTGGGTGAAAGCGGTTCAGTGCACGCGCTATGGGGGGCCTGAGGAGCTCGAGGTGGTGGATCTGCCGGAGCCCGGAGCGCCTGGCGCAGGCCAGGTTCAGGTGGCGCTCGAGGCTCGGGGAATTCAATTCAGCGATCTGGTGCGCATGAAGGGCGAGTATCAGGTGCAATCGCCTTTACCGTTTGTGGTGGGCGGGGAAGGAGCGGGGAAAATTACCGCCGTCGGATCTGGCGTTTCTGAGCTTGCCGTGGGAGATCTGGTGCTGTGCCCAGGCGGTTGCGTCGAGACCCTAAATGTCAGTGCCAAGGCAGTAACCGCGCTGCCTCAGACAGCCGATCCAATCATCGCCGCCAGTTTCAGAAACAACTACGCCACGGCCTACGACGGGCTCCAGCGTGCCCGCTTAGCACCCGGGGAATCGCTCCTGGTTCACGGCTCCGCCGGTGGAGTGGGTTTGGCTGCCGTGGACTTGGGAAAGCTTCTCGGTGCAACGGTAATTGGCACCGCTAGCAGTGACGAGAAGCTCGCTGTAGTGACCACCATGGGCGCTGACCACGTGATCAACTACGGCAACGGCTTCCGTGAACCGGTCAAGGCACTCACTGGCGGACTCGGCGCCGACGTCATCTATGATCCCGTGGGGGGCGATGTTTTCGATGAGTCCATGCGCTGTATTGCGCCCTTTGGTCGCATCTTGGTCGTTGGTTTTACCAGCGGCCGGGCAGCACAGGCGAAAACCAACCATCTACTGGTAAAGGACGCGGCAGTGATCGGCTATACCGTTGGTGGACTGCAAAAGTACGCGCCAGAGCGCAACGCCCGTAACAGTGCTGTGCTGCTGGACTGGCTCGGTAGCGGGCGCATCAAACCTCACGTTTCCCATGTCCTACCCATGGCCCGAATCCATGAAGCCTACCAACTGATTGTAGATCGCAAGGTGGTGGGCAAGATCATGATCAGCAACGAATGAAACAGCTCGTTCGCCCCAACCTATCTAAACCAGCGCATGTGCATGAGCTTGAGGCCGAGCAAGACCAGTGAAAGCAATCCCCCCACTGAGTTGATGGGAGCCAGCAATTGCCCCACTAAGGCGTTGTCCAGCTCGACTATGGTCACCATCAGTACTTGAGTTAAGACTAGCCCGAGATCCCGCAACGGCGGCAGCAACAGCGCTAATGCCAAGCCCAGCACTAGTCGGCGGTACAGCTTGCGCCGTTTATGTTGCTCAACCCTTCGCATGACCGTTTCGGCAAAGTCTTGCGCTGGCAGCTCGGTTTCCGCCTGAGCAAAGCAAGCTTGCAACCACGCTTCTTGATCGTCTTCGTTCATGCACCCTCCGGCATTTGTGGTTTCGTTTCATAGTCTGCCAAGCGCTGCCGTAACCACATCGCTCCACGACGAATGTGTGACTTCACGGTACCCAAAGGCAGCGAGAGCGATTCGGCAATCGCCGCGTGTGACCAGCCTTCGTGGTAACAAAGAACAATGCACAAGCGTTGCAAACTCGGTAACTCCCCAAGGGCTTGGTCGAGATCAATCGCACCGCTCATTGATTCAGGTGAGGCAGCTGGCTCTGCCTCCAGGGCAGCAGCGTCGCCGAGCAGGTCGGCCTTGCGCATGTGCTGCAACCATACGTTGATCGCCAAACGCTTTAGCCAACCAGCAAACGCCTGGGGCTCGCGCAGCCGAGAAATATCTTTCCACGCTTGCAGGAACACTTGTTGCGCCAGGTCCTCTGCCAAAGTGGCGTCGCCGCAGCTACGCCGCATGAGGTTGCGAATCCATGATTGCCGACGCCGTACTAGCTCCGCAAACGCACCGCGGTTACCTAACCGCGCAAGCCCTACGAGCAGCGCCTCCGGACTTGTGGTTAGCGCTGAAGATGATGTTGCCACTGCTCAGCTGCGATGCAGGGTGCCGATCGAACCATCGTCTTGATCACCTTGCCGCTTCAGCCAAAAACCGGCAATCAGCAGGCCTATGCTTATACAGGCGATCAGTCCCGAGACTCCTAACATCGCCACCCAGACATCTGCTGAGACACTGGAGAGCACCCAACCGAGAATGAGCAATCCGGGGGCAACGAAAAGTAGGATCAAGCCACTGACCATGAGGTCACGTGAAGCGTCCTTGCTACCCCCTGTTAACAACAGCAGCTTGTCCGTCAACTCCGGATCGATACTCTGACCGCTCTCGATGATGCGTCGCAGAGTTTCATGCTGGGCATCGCGCTTACGGATGCCGTCCCACACGCCAACAGCCACCACCGCAGCGACGAATAGCCAAAACCCCAATGCCGCGAGCCCCGCGGCAGTCGTCATCTCTTCCATGCGGCATCTCCTCGTTTGCCCATCAAGCCTACCCTTAGAGGTGCAGACAGATGCCATTTGGATGCAGCAATAGGAAATTGATTTCTACGAGCCGCAATACCAAAGAACCCGGCCAAGGCCAGGTTCTTATCGGACAGACGCCGCTGTAAACAGCAGCGCTGGCAGCGGCCGATTTACATCATGCCGCCCATGCCACCCATTCCGCCCATGTCGGGCATTGGCGGTGCTGGGGTGTCGTCAGGCAGTTCACTGACCATGGCTTCAGTGGTGATCATTAGACCAGCAACGGAAGCTGCAGCCTGCAGCGCGGTACGCGTCACTTTGGCTGGGTCCAGAATACCCATGTCCAGCATGTCGCCGTACTCACCGGTGGCAGCATTGAAGCCGTCATTGCCTTTCAGCTGAGACACCTTGTCGTGTACCACAGAGCCTTCGGCACCAGCATTAGCAGCGATCTGGCGTAGTGGCGAGCTCATTGAGCGTATGGCAATACCAATACCCACGTTCTGGTCTTCGTTGTCACCTTTGGTCTTCTCGATTGCCTTGATGGCCCGGACCAAAGCAACACCGCCGCCAGGTACGACACCTTCTTCAACGGCTGCACGAGTGGAATGCAGTGCGTCTTCGACGCGTGCCTTCTTCTCTTTCATCTCGACTTCGGTAGGCGCACCAACCTTGATCACAGCAACACCGCCAGCCAGCTTGGCCAGTCGCTCTTGCAGTTTTTCGCGGTCGTAGTCAGAACTGGTGTCGTCGATCTCCGCACGGATCTGCTTGATCCGAGCTTCGATGTCGTTCTTGGCACCAGAGCCATCAACGATGGTGGTGTTCTCTTTTGAAGACGACACGCGCTTAGCGGTGCCGAGGTCATCCAACGAAGCGCCTTCCAGGGTCAGGCCAACTTCTTCAGAAATGACGGTACCGCCAGTTAAAATCGCGATGTCCTGCAGCATAGCCTTGCGGCGATCACCGAAACCCGGTGCCTTGGCAGCAGCAACTTTAACAATGCCGCGCATGTTGTTTACAACCAATGTTGCCAATGCTTCGCCTTCGATATCTTCGGCGATAACCATCAACGGCTTGCCAGATTTAGCAACGTTCTCAAGGATGGGCAACATGTCGCGGATGTTGGAGATCTTCTTGTCGCACAGCAAAATGTACGGATCTTCCAGATCAGCAGCCATGGACTCCTGATTGTTGATGAAGTAAGGCGACAGGTAACCGCGGTCGAACTGCATACCTTCTACAACGTCCAGCTCGTTTTCGAGGCCGGAACCTTCTTCAACGGTGATCACGCCTTCCTTGCCAACCTTGTCCATCGCTTCGGCAATGATGTCGCCAACCGCAGAGTCACTGTTCGCAGAAATGGTACCTACCTGGGCAATGGCTTTGTTGTCTTTGCAAGGCGTCGACTGGGACCTGATCTGCTCAACAGCCGCGGCAACTGCTTTGTCGATGCCACGCTTAAGGTCCATCGGGTTCATACCAGCGGCCACTGATTTCAGGCCTTCGGTCAGTATGGACTGGGCTAACACCGTGGCCGTGGTCGTGCCGTCGCCCGCTTCGTCTGAAGTTTGGCTCGCCACTTCTTTCACCATCTGCGCGCCCATGTTCTCGAACTTGTCACTCAGTTCGATTTCCTTGGCAACGCTTACCCCATCCTTTGTTACCGTGGGGGCACCAAAGGACTTATCTAGGACAACGTTGCGGCCTTTTGGGCCAAGGGTCACTTTGACGGCGTTCGCCAGGGTGTTGACGCCTTCGAGCATGCGGCTGCGTGCGTCATCCCCAAACTTTACGTCTTTTGCGCTCATTCTAATTTCCTCTTAAGGGTTCTGTTCTAAACGTGCTGTATGTAAACGAAGGATCGGCTCGATCGCCTAGCCCTCCAGCACGCCGAAGATTTCGCTCTCGCTCAAAACGAGCAGCTCTTCGCCGTCGATCTTGACCGTGCTTCCGCCATATTGGCCGAAAATCACCCGATCACCTTTCTTGACGTCCAGCGGTCGGACATCACCGTTTTCGAGGATTTTGCCGTTGCCGACAGCCAGAACCTCGCCCTGAGACGGCTTCTCAGTGGCTGAATCAGGCAGAACAATGCCGCCTGCGCTGGTGGCTTCTTCTTCCAACCGACGCACGACGACTCGGTCGTGAAGGGGTCGAATATTCATTCTTTGGATCTCCCAAGTTGCAACTTCTATGCAGTAGTCCGATGTCGTTAGCAGTCTCCCCCAGAGAGTGCTAACTCAGGGGCCGCTAACTATAGGGCCGAGATTTTGAGTTTCAAGGGGTGGAGGGAAATTTCGTACTAGAAAGGGGGGACAAGCAGGGTGGTACTCGGGCGGGCGCTGCCTGCCGCGGGTTGGGATGGGCCTTGTAAAGACACTGGGGTCGATGGGGCATTGTAGGGGCAGCGGGTATTGGG
>JBPCXR010000236.1:0-2613 GCA_051027215.1 Pseudomonadales bacterium
GGCTGCACTCACAATACCTACCAATATCTTATCCATCTTCTAGAGTAATCGAATATCCTAAGGGGGCAATGACGCATTAGATATGGGGTTGTTGGTTGCTCTGAGTCGGATCAGACAGATTCTGGGAAAATAAATGGCCCAGGACGGCTGGGAAACTTCTTTCCTTGAATCTCTCAGCAAGCGAGGATTCTCCAGGCGATTTTGATGCCAAGTCGCAGCAAGTTTCGCCGTTAAGTTTTTCTGACCCGCATAACCTCCTGAGTCCTATCCCTTTCTCTCCAAAGAGACACATTTTGTTTGAGCGGACTGAACTTGTCCCGTATTATGAAAACGTCGAGCATCAACGCGTCTAAAGGAGGGGATGCAGATGACAAGCAGGGTTGGATTTATTTCCCCGGAGTATCCCGATGTCAGTCGTAGCGTTTGTTGGCGATTCGAGTGAAGCCGAAGCAGTAGTCATCTGGGGAGGGCGATTTGCGGCGGCTCGACAAACAGAGCTCATTGTCTTCTATGCCGCCGAGGCTCGGGTTGGAGCCGATCTCCTTTTGCTAGACAGCGATTTACTTGACGAGAAAGACGAGTTCAAGGCAGATCCCGTACGTGCCGCGATTCTCAAAGCTCTCAAACGCGTTGTCCGATCCAAAAATGCACGCAAAGGACGGATCCCCCGCCATGCCACACAGATACGACGAGTTGCCGAGGTAAATCCAATTGCAGAAACCATTGCGGAGCTTCGCTTGGAGTCTCCTGATCTGTTCATCGTGGCTAGCCTGGGGGGTGGGGAGCAAGCCGATGGCAAGTCGCTTGGGCGACAGATTGCGGCTAAGACCACTTGCGATACGATGGTACTTTTTCATGAAGGACCTCGATCAGCCACCGGTAACCACTTTGTTGTTGGTACGACTGAAGGAACCCACGACAAAGCCGCAATAGAATGGGCTGCTGAAACGGCCGCAGTTCTTCGGGGGCGAGTCACTGCAGTAGCGGTAGAAGCTGCCGTTGGGCAAGGGGCCGTCGAAGTGGGCGAACGAGCTCTTCGATCTATGCTCCGCGAGCTTAATCTTGAAGAGTCGCCTCAACTCGCTATTAAAGCTGTGACAGGTGAGAGTACCGCGACGGCGTTGGCTGAAGAGGCTAACGATTGCGATCTGCTGCTAGTCGGCGCGAACTTCGAGAAGAAGCTGCCTTTGCTCTTGGAGTCTAGTCCACGGGCAACTATTGCCTCGCTGCGTAAGGCCCCACGACTTGCCTTCAATCGAGGGCGGCAACAGCAATCTTCCTGGCTTTTTCCGCAACTCCATCCAAACGATTACGCAGATCTTTACGAAAAACTGCAGTCTGGCTCGCGATGGAATACCGACTTCATCGTCATGCTCAGTTTAGCATCGGGCATCGCCGCCCTTGGCCTACTCCAAAGCTCGCCGGCAGTGGTCATTGGTTCTATGCTCCTGGCACCCCTGATGACTCCCATGATCGGGATGGGTTTGGCGCTGAATCAAGGAAACAAACGACTGGCCTACATGTGTTTTCGTGCGATAGGACGTGGATTCTTGGCAGCTCTGGTAATTAGCTTTGTTGTTGGCAGGCTGACGCCCGGATCAGATCTTACGCCGGAGATATTTGCTCGAACCGAGCCAAATATTCTTGATTTGCTCGTTGCACTCTTTTCAGGGATGGCTGCTGCCTACGCGATTGCACGTCCCAGCTTGGCAGGCTCCATTGCGGGAGTCGCGATTGCGACGGCTTTAGTTCCGCCACTATGTTCAGTTGGCATCTCGCTCTCCTATTGGCAATATCACGAAGCAGTTGGAGCGATCTTTCTCTTAATGGCGAATGTCTTAGCAATTATCCTTGCTGCAGCAGCCACTTTCAGAATGATGGGCCTTCGAGCGTTTACAGAAGCAGCACCGCAACGAATCTGGGTGCGACACGTAGTTGCCGGATTGATGCTATGCGTTCTTGCCGTTTCGATACCTCTCACTTCGACATTTATGCGGCAGGTCCTCGAGGGAAAGGATTCTCCGGCTGCACTCGCCGTAACGAACGAAGTGCGCGACGTACTTCTTGACCATGTCGACAAGATGCCAGGTGTCGAAATACTTTTTGCAGGCAGACCTGGCATCCATCGCACACAAGATCCGGTTGATTTTGCAATCATTCTCTCCTCTTCCCGCCCATTGCCTCGTTCTGAAGGACAGGAACTAATTCGCCTGGTCCAGAATTCGATGGAAAATCCTGAACTACGCGTCAAGGTTGGTTGTGCTGTCACTGGATGGACCGGCTCATCGACCGAAAGCGGACTGGTAGTCTCGGCTGAACTGGAAAGCGAATAAGCTGACCCGACCGAGCAAGCCACACCGCGAGAGATCAGACAGAATTAGTGAGTCTCTGCTTCGCCGTTTAAACCAGCAATCAAGCTTGCTAAAACATTTTGTTGTCCAGCTGCGAGAGGAGCTCTTTGATTTTTGCAACTAACTCGACGGTCGATTTTCTCCCCTCGGCGGCGAGTTCATCCGTTCTGTTGAATTCGGTTAATTCGAATTGCCTTACATCCGGTTCGATCACGATATCTGCTGGCTGGACACCGATAGAATTCATGTTTTTGCTTTGAAC
>JBPCXR010000237.1:0-2742 GCA_051027215.1 Pseudomonadales bacterium
CGCAGATTCCAGTTGTCGGTGACGTCGAGTGCAGCGCCTAGCCCATACATTAGGTCACTCTCGGTGTCGCCATCAGAAACGGTGACATTGCCGAGACTGGCTGAGATATCAAAGTCGTACTGAGTCCAACCGACAATGCCGAAGGCTTGTAGATTGTCACTCAATGGGAGCGTAGGGCGCACGCTGACATCTAGCGCAGTGCCGTCTAGATCAACGTCCGCCCCCAGTAGGTCAGCAGAAGTTTCAAACAGGCTTGCGTAACCGGCTTCGAACGATAGGTAGTCGTTTAACTTGTAGCCGCCGAATACGCGTAGCGTTGCGGCGCTCTCGTCGAAATCGATATCGTCAAATTCGACATAGTAAATTCCTGCGCCTGATCCAGCGTAGAATCCGCCCTCTGCCACGGCAGAAAACGAGAGACCCAGCATCGCCGTTCCTAGTATCGCCTTTCGAATATCCATTGTTTCTCCATACTTCTTTGAAAACGCGGCGAGTTTAGACAGGTATGAGTAGGGGTCATCGTGACTTGAGTCGCAGAATCCCTTAGCCAGCAAACATTGGTGACCTATCCAGTGAGGTTGTGAGTGGTCTCACCCTTGAGATGCGCGACGATCGCCTGGAAAAGTGTCCACGAAACAGACAAGTTGTATAGCTCGCGGCGAAACAGAGTCTAATTCTCTCCGCAGAGAGCATGTCTGCGCGGATTGAACAAATCGGATATTGTACGACAACTGTCCAGAAACCTAACAAGGAATCAGCCAATGAGTATTTCTTTCTATGAGGCGAGCGTCGGCACCTATCAACAAATTTTAGCCAGCGTCGCTGGTGTGCTGGACAAAGGTGCTGCCTACCTCGTGGAGAATGACATCGATCCCCAGGACTTCGTCTTAGCAAAACTGCGCGAGGACATGATGCCGCTGCATTTTCAGGTGGTTTCCGTATGCCACCACTCGTTGGGCGCGCTGAACGGAATGCGTGAGGGCCGCTTCGCGCCGCCGTCATTCGAATTGGACAAATCCTACGCCGAATTGCAGGGCATGGTCACCGAGGCGATAGACGGAGTTGCAGCCATTAGCGAAACCGATGCAGAAGCGTTCGCAGATAGATCCATGGTCTTCGCATTGGGTAAACGAGAAATGCCGTTTACCAACCAGAACTTTCTGATGAGCTTCTCGTTGCCTAATTTTTACTTTCACGCGACTACAACCTACGACATCCTAAGGATGAAAGGTGTGTCGCTGGGTAAGATGGACTACCTTGGCCAGATGCGGGTGGGGTAACGCACCCGTAGCAACAATGGGATGAAAAAGGCCAAATATCCTACAGTGGATATCGGCTCGGCGACGGCTAAGGTGCGTAGCGGATCAATGATTGCATAGTAGAAACCGCCACCCTCTCCACCGGTCAATCCGTTGCCGGTTCGTGAGCTGCCATACAGTGTTGAGCCTATGAGCAACAGGTCTGGGTTTAGTGCCGCATTTTCGAATTCTTGAAGAACCGTGTAGCCGCTTCCGTCAATGTTCATTCGATAGACCTGGTCGCCAAGCGCACCGAAGATGAAGTCGTCATAGACCGAGAAGTGAATACCGATCGGTTGGGTTGAAACGCGGTGATAGTCGGAACCATCGGTTTGTATGCTGTACAAACCGTCTGCGCCGGGGAACAGCAGACGATCGCCGACCAGGGCGAGACCCGATATTGCGTTGTCTATAGTAAGCAGCTCTCGATAGCCTGTACCATCGACATTGATCGCGAAAACAGCACCAGGAATGCTGGGCGTTCCGCTAGGCGTATACGCGCCGTATAGTGTGGAGCCGTCAGCCGTGGCGACGAGTTTGGTCACTGGCGTAGGTGTTGGTGCCAGAAGCTGAAAGTCCTCACCGCTGGCCGTTGCACTCCATATTCCCTGTTCAGCTTCGTCGTTAAAAATGCCGCCGTAGAGACGGTCGTTAACCTCAATAGGGTTTGCAAAGCTGGCGTTAACGCTAAACTTGAACAGGTCAGCATACTCCAGCGTGCTGGTGTCGAAGGCAAGAATTGTTTCCTCGTGGACTCCAACCGGGCTGCCATCCGCGTTGTCTGCCCTGACAGAGGCAGACACATAAAATCGCTCGGAGGTAACAGTCAACGGGCCGGAAAAATTCCACTGTTGGTTGAAACTGACCTCGGCAATCTCTCTCAGCGTTAGCGACTGAAAGCGACCGCCATCCAGGTCGAGGGCAAAAGCGTGCTGCCCCCAGAAGTAGCCATCGTTAAGCTCCAATGGCCCACCATGTGCGTCAGTGACACCATAAACCCGACCATCGCGAATCCCTGTGATGACTGGGTTTTTGACTTCGAAGAAGCCGTCGGAAAACTGATAGATGGTGATGAACTCAGCATAAGCAGCTGACGTGATGAGCCAGCCCGCGAAGCCCAACGCCACAGTGATCTTGAATGGCATCTTCTTAACCCGCATCTGCATAATGCTGCCTGCGAGCGCTCGAACGAGCTATAGGGAACAATACCTAAGGGCCCGTCGAATAGGAGTTTTCCATCCGTACTGCCCATCTGAAGCCCGATTGTCGTATTCTCAGACACGAGACTCATTGAGGGAAAGAACTTGGCCGAATCTGCTACAGCGACCACACTGGCACAGGCCCCGCCGCTAACGCTGGGTCTAAAGTGTGCTTACGGGTTCGGCTCCGCTGCCTACGGCGTCAAAAACAACGGTTTCGACTACTTTCTGCTGCTCTTCTATAG
>JBPCXR010000238.1:0-11399 GCA_051027215.1 Pseudomonadales bacterium
GTTTCAGCCTGTGCGGCTGGCGACCTTCGGACTTGGCACGGGCGCGCTAGCCGGTTTCTTCGGGATCGGCGGCGGCTTCCTCATCGTGCCGGCACTGGTCCTGCTCGGCAAGCTCAGCATGCACCGGGCAGTGGCAACCAGCCTGGTGATCATCGCCTTGAAATCGTTCACTGGTTTTATCAAATACCAGGAGGTACTGGCGACCCAACAACTCGCCATCGACTACCAGGTCATCGCCGCCATCACGTTGATCGGGGTGATCGGTAGCATTGCGGGTGGCCGCATCGGCTGCCGGATCGATGCTGAGCGGTTAAAGCGTTGGTTCGCGGGGTTTCTAGTATTGATGGGCGCCGTCATTTTTCTGCAGACAACAAACAGCTTTTAGCTTGCAGATACACCAGCAGGAAGAAAACAGGATGGAACGCCTCTATGCATCACCGCAAGCAAGCTGGCCACACCAGGCCACTGGCCGCCACAACATTGGCCATAACCCTACTCTGCCAAGCGTGCAGCTCAATGGGTAGCTCAACTGTGTCTGCCCAGACCCTTGCAGTCTCTGAGAGAGTAACCCTGGCCGGCAGACTCAAGCCCAGCAGCACTGCTGCGCTAGCCGCGCGAAACACAATGGTAATCGACCTTCGCGGAGCGGCCGAAGAAGGTCGTAGCGACGATGAAAAACGCCTGCGCGACAGCAATGTTCGCTACCACAACATTCCCATCAGCGGCGCTGTGGTGACTGAAAAAGAGGTTGCCGCCCTACAGGATCTGCTCAGTAACGACCCCAGCAGCCCGGTGGTCCTAAACTGTGCATCCGGTAATCGTGCCGCACTGCTCTGGGCGGCGCTGCAAATTACCCAGGGTGTTGATCGCGCAAAGGCCATTGATCAGGTCACAGCCATCATCAACAGCGAAGCAGTTGTGCCGGCGATCAACAGTTTCCCGTCTGTTGCAATAGCGCGGTAATCGGATTTCGAGCATCCGTTAGCGACCGGCTTTAGCACCCAAGCCTCGCCTAAACGTCCTACGCCGCCAGCGCCAGCCGCGAGTGAAAAGCTGCCACAGCGGATTCGGTTCCCGCTATTATTTGGCTCAAGCACATTCACGAACCGGGCGGCGAGCATGAAAACTTCAATCTCTATCGGCAGCGCATACTACGATGGCAGTCACTGGGACGATCTGGTCGATTATGTTGTTCAAGCTGAGAAGCTCGGCATCGATCAGGCATGGTCTGCGGAAGCTTGGGGGATGGACGCCGTCGTGCCCTTAGCCTACTTAGCAGCCCGCACTGAGCGTATGCAGCTGGGGACCGGCATCATTCAGATCAGCTCCCGCGTCCCTTCAATGATCGCCATGACCGCGCAAAGCCTAGACACCGTCTCTAACGGTCGCTTTATTCTCGGCTTGGGCGTCAGCGGCCCACAGGTGGTTGAAGGTCTACACGGCGCCTCGTTTGCCAAACCCCTCAGCCGCCTACAGGAGTGCGTTACGCTCATCAAAAAGGGCTTGAACGGCGAGCGCATGCAATTTGATGGCAATCATTACGTTCTGCCACGTCCAGGCGGGGAAGGCAAAGCCATCAAACTATCGCAGCCACCTAGACCCGCACTGCCACTGTACCTGGCAACGCTCGGGCCCAAGGCTCTGGCCTTCACCGGCCAAGTGGCCGATGGCTGGCTGGGTACTTCTTTCATGCCGGAACACGCCGACATCTTCTTAAAGCCCATGAGTGAAGGCGCAAAAAGCGCAGGACGCAGCCTGGCAGACATCGACATTCAAGTGGGCGTCGGCTTCGAGATCAGCGACAACGTCGAAGCCCTAATCGCTGCACGCAAACCCGCGCTGGCATTTACCCTTGGCGGAATGGGATCCGCGAAAACCAACTTCTACAACGAAGCCTTCAGTCGCGCCGGCTATGAGGACGACGCCAAAGCCGTGCAGCAACTGTGGGTCGATCGCAAGAAAGACGAAGCAATCGCCCGAGTACCCGACGAGCTGGTGCTGAAGACCAATCTGATCGGCACCGAAGCGATGATCAAAGAGCGTCTTGGCATCTACCGCCAGGCCGGGGTCACCGGCTTGCGTCTGCACACCGCCGGCACAGATTGGAAGACCCGCATCGCTGAGCTTGAGGTCGCCAACGATCTTGTGAAGGCCAGCGCCTGAATCAGCGCGCCCAACACCTGACTAAGGAGAAAGCATGCCACCCATTCCAAAGGGCGGAACCGTTGCCGTAACTGGCGCCACTGGCTTTATCGGCGGCTGGGTCGTTGGACGACTGTTAGATAAAGGCTACCGGGTACGTGCCTGTGTGCGAAACAGCGCAGACGACAGCAAGTGCGGTTTTCTTCGCGCCATGCCTGGCTTTGCTTCTGGACGCTTAACACTGCACGACGCCAACTTGGACGATGCTGGCTGTTTTGACGGGATCTTTCCCGGTTGTCACGGCGTGGCTCACATCTCTCACGTGAGTGACTACGATGATCATGAGTACGTCCAGCGGGTTTGCGAGCACATTGTTGCGAGCATCAATGCCGCCGAAACCGTGGGACGGGTGGTAGTGACTTCGAGCATCGCTGCGGTAATTTCCGAGGTCGACATTCACGAGCTCTCCCGTCGTCCGGTTTGTTATGAAGACCGCTACCCGGACGAACAGAACCCGAAGCGCACACCGGCCAAGGGTCAAGGCTATTCCATGGGGAAAATCATCGCCCAGCGAGCCTTCGCTGATGCAGCGGAAGCTAACGGCACGTGGGATGCCATCACCTGTTGTCCTGCAGACAACATTGGACCAATCCAATCCGCGCATCAGAAGGACATGGGTCCATGGCAACATCAAATTGAGCAAATGCTACTGGGCAAGTACTACCAGAACATCGCCTATCGGCCGTGGATGACTGTGGACGTGCGAGATGATGCAGATTGCCACATCGGCCTGCTGGAGAGCGTGGCGGTGGCCAATGGCGAGCGCTATATCGCCTGGTCCACAGACGCACGCAACGTCGAAGATATCTGCGCCAGCATTGACCGCCTGTTGCCGGAGCTTAAGCATGCTGCCGCCGAAGTCACCGATCCATTTCCCGAGCGCATTCAGGCCAGAGAAGCAGAGCTGCGCGCTGTATGGGCAGGTTGCGAGCTGCGTAATGACCGCATTCGCGCCGTCATGCCCATCAGCTTTCGCTCGCTGGATGAATCCATACGCGACTGCGTCGAATCTCTCATGGGCGTCGCTGGTGTCGAGCCGGTCAGACGCTCAAATGGCGCCTAGGCCAGCGTTGTTTAACGACCGCTGGCGATGTTTGGGCTAGCGGCTTCGTCAGGATCGAGGTAGCGCAGTGTCGCCACGCCAAAGAGCATCTCGTCCCAAGATTGTTGCCCCCACGGCACCGTTCGATTGGGGTCTGGGTTCGCCGGGTTCTGCGCTGAATTGTCCCACCAGGTGTTGTGCACAATGGTGGTGCCTGCTGGAAGTCGCTTCGGCACGCTGAGCACATAGGTCGTCTGCCAGTTGAAATCGTAGTTCGGCACCGACAGCAGCAGCTCTTCTGAACCGTCGGGATAGATGGCTCTAAACTCAGACGCCTTACCTCGGTAGTGAGCGTGGGGCAGCAAGCTGTAGAGCATTGCATCCTGCTTTAGCACCTGTTGCGCCGATTCCTTGTGGGCCTTGGCATGTGGCGGGATCTGAATGCGCCAGTTCATCAGAACCACGCTGCTAATTTCGTGTTTGGGTGGTGACTTGTGCAGATAGATGCCCAGCTTCGAGTGATCCGTTGCTGGCTTGCCATTGGTGGTGTAGTGCATCTGAAACTCGATGGTGCTGCCGGCTGGTAGCAACGTACCGGTGTTCTCTGGTAGTTCTCGCACGACCATGCCAGGCACGTAACCCGCGAGGCTCCCGCCACCCTCGCGCCGCAAACGGCCCTTGCGTGGCCCCTCGGTCTGCAGCTCACCAAAGCGGGTGATGACGTGGTGCAGCACACCGCGCTCACCCGGCAGGATCTCGCTGGCGCGCACCCAGGCGTCTTCTTTGAGAGGGTTGCTGATCCGAATGTACCGGTAATCCACAACACCCGTGGCAGGCACCTCGCTGGGTGGAATATCGATCACTAAATCGGGCTCGCCCAGGGCCCAAGTGGGCCAGCGGTGCTCGAAACTGAGCAAGGGATCCTCGCCCTCACCTCTCGGTGCACCAGCTTCGATCCAGTGCACGAGGGTTGCGCGTTGCTCTGGACTCAGCGCCCGAGTATTGCTGAATTTGCCGTGAGCAGGATCAGCGTGCCACGGCGGCATACGTTGGGTCCGCACGACCTCGCGCATCATCAGGGAAAAGCCGCGCACCATCTTATAGTCGGTCATTGCCCAAGGCCCGATGCCGCCTTGACGATGGCAGCTGACGCAATTGTCGATCAGCAGCGGCGCAATGGTCTTCTCATAAGAGATGTTTGCATGCTGGGCTCTCGCCGTTTGCTCCGGAAAGTTGATCAGACAGCCCACCGCATCGGTTTGCGCCGTGGTAATGGGTTCGCCCGCCAGGCTCTGCACAACAGCATCCCGCAGGTAGTGGTTCTGTGCTTGGCCTTTTTGCTTTTCGTAGGTCAGCCGATCATCCAAGGCCCCTTGATAGCTGACGCGCCACTGCTTTGGATCGACAACGAAAACCTCGCCCGTGCGCACCAAACCGAGTGTTTCGCCAATGAGCTGGGAGTCATCGATGAGAATTGGGATGTCGTAGCTAAAATTTTCAGCTTCTGCAGCAACGGTTTTGCGATTGTCTTGCAGGTTGGTATTAAGCAAAAAGAATCGCACGCCTTGAGGCTCGAACTCGTCACGCAATTGTTTAAAGCGCGGCATGGCATTGCGCACGATCGGGCAGCCGTTGCCTTGCACCATGACAACGATGGCTTTGGCATCGCTGTAGTAATAGAGCTCATGAGACTGACCTTGGTGATCCAACAGCCGAAAGTTCTCGACAGGATCATTAGGCGCAAGCGCCAAGCCCGTGCCCGCGAACCCTGTCGCCAATAGCCCTAGCAAGCCCAAACCACAGGACAACCTTGCAGACCTGAACATTAATCGATTCCTGAACGTTGTAGATTCTTACCCTAATTCATGGCCGCAACATATGGAAATCAGCCCCCGAATAATCCGCAGCCTCCACACCGCCGAGAATGTTTTATTCATATAATTCAACGTGTTATGGGTTCTAACAATATGTGATCTGACCAAACTGTGCGCTCTGTCCGATCTCTCGGCTAAGGATGCGCCACACTTGGGGAAGACGAGCCCTGTTGTATCGCAGCGAACGTCAACCACAGCCAGGAAGCGACTAACGCGCTATGAGAGCCACAGACCCCAAGGACAAAACCTTTTTCCGCTCAGGTGATCGGGTGTTCGCCCTTAATGGCCAATGGTATTTTCAAACTCGAGAGCACGACCACGGCCCGTTCGAAAATCGCACCACCGCGGAGCTAGAGCTAGGGCGCTACGTAGCAGAAATGGCCCACTTCGCCGAGGTCCTTAAGGGTGACGAGTCTGTTCTTGGCCAACCAAGACCCGCGCCAACTCGAACTTCACAACTGCGCCTGCTCGAACCGGGCGACTACTAGTCCCGCGCGAGCAAAACTTAGGCGGCTGGTGACAGCTCCGTGTGCAAATCAAATCGAAAGGTTGTGCCCGCTTCCAGCTGGCTTTCGACGCTTATGTCGCTGTCGTGTAATTGCAGTATCTTTTTAACGATCGCTAGACCCAGGCCGCTTCCTCGAGCCATTTCCGAATCGCCAGCGGCATCGGGCAGGCGCGGCTTAACGCCCACACGATAGTAGCGATCGAAGATCCACGGCAGCTCTTCTGCCGGGATGCCACAACCTGTATCGCTCAGCGAAACATGCACGCGCTCACCATCTGGCTGAATATTGAAGCGCACCTCGCCTCCTTCCGGCGTGTGCCGTAGGGCGTTGGTGACCAGATTCTCGCAAACCCGCTGAATGAGACCGATGTCACCAAGAACCCAGACATCCGAGTCTACGCGCCCGATTCTTAGCGCAATACCACCCTTTTCTGCAGCGAGCTGAAACTCCTGAACTACATCGGCCACCAACTCCGTGAGCGAAAAAGGTTCGAGGGTAGGCTGCAAGGTTCCCGAGTCGAGCTTTGCTAGCTCGAACAACTCGGCGATGAGGCGACTGAGCTGTTGCGTGTGATTGTGGGCAATACCCAGGTACTGTCGGCGTTGCTCAGGGGTCAAGCGCTCGTCTTTCAGCAACAGAGTTTCGACGTAACCTTGCATGGCAGCCAACGGCGTCCGCAGATCGTGGGAAACATTGGCAAGCAGTTCGCGGCGCAACCGATCGTTTTGATCGAGTTGTTCAAACTGAGCCAACAGCTGACCGCGCATGGTTTCGAAGTTCTCGGCCAACTCATCGATTTCTTTCACTCGACTAGGCGCTAGCGCCAGCGCTTCAGCATCCCTGAATCCTTTGTCGCCGAAAGCTCGCACAGTGCTCTGTAGCGCCAACAACGGACGGGTCGCTCGACCAAACAGCCAGGTACCCAGCAAAGCGCCGATCAACAGTGCCCCAAGCATCACGACCGACGCCAGGCGCATGACATAGCTGCCGGAAAACATTTCCAATAGCGACTGATACTGCTGCCCGCCAAGTACCACGTAGAGATACCCCAAGCGCCGATTGCGCTGGGCGTCATCGATGGGATGCACTGAAAACACTTGAGGGCTCTCAGGGTCTCGAGGATCGTCGCCAACGATTGGCAAACGCTCTGCTTGCAGAAAGGCTTGGATTGGCGCCAGGGACACCTGGGAAAGCAATACCGTCTCGGCCGCCAAAGCGTTCGCCAATATGACGCCCTGGGGGTCCAGCAAATAGACCTCCACCGAAGGGTTTACCGTCATCGCCTGATCTGCCAGGGCTAAAAAGACCTCGGTGTCGACCTCGCCGCTATCGGCAAATAGCGCCAGCCGGTCGACCACATACATCGCAATGCTGCGATTGAGGTGCTGATTAACTTCCTGAAAGTAGGTCTGGGCTGCATAGCGAGAGCTGATCACCAGCAGTGCGCCCACAGCCATGAGAATGCCGATGAGCGCCAGGGTGAGACGACGGTTAAGAGACATCGATCACCGCCTCGGCTTGCGGCTGCGCTTCAAATTTATAGCCAACGCCCCAGACGGTAACGATGTAACGCGGACTGCTTTGCAACGGCTGAACTTTCGCCCGCAGACGATTGATGTGGGAGTTCACCGTATGCTCGTAGCCTTCATGGCCATAGCCCCAGACCTGATCCAACAGCTGGGCACGACGAAACACCTTGCCCGGATGCGCCGCAAAAAAGGCCAGCAAATCGAATTCCTTCGCTGTTAACTCCAGGCGTCGCTCGCCGACTTGGACTTCTCGCTGGTCGACGTCGATCTGCAACGCTCCATAGCAGTAGCGGTTACCGGCATCTGAAATCCCTGGCGTTTGTGCTTCCAGCGCAACCCGTCGAAAAATCGCCCGTACTCTGGCCATGACTTCAAGCACGCTGAAGGGCTTGGTGACATAGTCATCGGCACCCACCTCCAAGCCCAGCACGCGATCCAGCTCAGCGCTCTTCGCGGTTAACAACAGAATCGGTACCGTAATACTCTGCGCACGCAACTTGCGACAGATCTCCAAGCCATCGGTCCCCGGTAGTCGGATGTCCAACATGATCAGGTCCCAGGGCTCAGCCTGGGCGAGCGCTAATGCGGCGTCGCCGTCCGCGCTCTTGACGACTTCCGCCCCCAGATCGAGCAAGTGCAGTTCGAGCAGGTCAGCTATGTCCGGCTCGTCTTCTACCACCAGTACCCGCTGTACCGGGTTGTCGGTTCGGCTCGTCATCGCCTGTCTCCCGAATCATCATCAGCTAAGCTCGCTCAGCTTGAAGATCCCTTTTGATGAACTCAAAAATCACTCGGCATTTTGACCGAAGCATGGACACTGAGTTCGACCGTTGAGGGCGCATTTTGTAAGCCAATGATAAACCCACGTCCTTATGCACCCGCTCAGCGCCAATTTTGGCGTCCAAATATCACGAAAGTATCACTGAGCATTGCAGCGCCCTAAGGGCGCGGTAGACTGGCATGCCTGTTGATTAGCCAAGAAGTCATCCAGATCAACAATGTTCCCAAGGACGATCGCTCTCATGATTAATCTGACCAACAAAGTCTTCCTGATCACCGGCGGCAACGGCGGTATTGGCCTGGGCATGGCCGAAGGAATCGTGCTCTCCGGCGGCAGCGTGGTCATCTGGGGACGAGATGAAGCGAAAAACGCTGAGGCAGTCGCGACCCTCGAAGGACTGGGCGGCAAAGCCTGTGCGTTCGCCTGCGACGTTGCCGATGAATCTCAAGTGATCGACAGCATGCAGCGCTCGCTCTCTACCATGGGTCGACTGGACGGGGCCTTCGCCAACGCCGGCCGCAGTGGCACTGGCACAGCGTTCGTCGACTTGCCGCTGGCAGAATGGCGCGCAGTCATGGACGTAAACTTGGATGGCGTGTTCCTGACGCTACGAGAAGCAGCGAAGGTCCTGATTGATCAGGGTGAAGGCGGCAGCTTGGTGCTGGTGTCGTCCACCTCTGCCATTCATGGCGCGGCTGGCAATGAGGCTTACGGTACCGCTAAAACTGGACTGAACGGCCTGATGCGCGCCTTAGCAGTTGGGCTGGCGCGGCACAAAATTCGGGTCAACTCTTTGCTGCCGGGATGGACGATTACCGATCTCGCCAAGCGCAGCTACGAAAGTGACGTGTTTCGCACCGCTACGGTCAAACGCACGCCCGTGAGGCGCTGGGCCGAACCCCAGGAATTCCGAGAGGTCGGCGCGTATTTGGCCGACCCATCTCAAACCTACCATACAGGTCAGGAAATTTGCGTCGACGGCGGCTACACCGTTTTTTAGGTATCGAGCCCAGCTAACTGCCGCTGGGCAGCGCCTCGACTACGACCACGGCTACAGAGACTTCACTTCCAGGTTGTTGATCACCCGTTCAACGCCAGCAACAGCACTCGCTACTTTCTCAGCTTCTCTTACGTTTTCACCATAATCGACAAAGCCACCGAGCTGCACAACACCACGATTGACCTCTATCTCGATATCGAGGGCACTGACTTCAGCGCTGCGGGTGAAGGCGGTGCTCACTTTACCTTTTAACACCTTATCGTCGATGTATTCACCAGTCCGGCGATCTTCCTCAATAACCGTCAAATTGTTCGATAACGAAACAACACCATTGATATCGCGGACGATAGCGCTGGCTGCAGGCACTTGCGCAACATCGTCCACAAAGCCATTGAGCTGTACGCGGCCACGAAACACCTCAACATCCACATCTAAACCATCGGTCACCTCGTCAGCCAGCAACGCGGACTTAACCTTGGTTGCTAGAACACTGTCATCGATCCCCTCACCGAAGGTTTTACGAGTATCTGAGGCGGTGCAAGCACCTAGTAGCATTACCAAACAGCCAGCGAACAGTCCTTTTGCAACAAATTGCATTGCAATCTCCTCTTTTAATTTTCTTTGTTGTCTTTGCGTGGACGATTCACTCAGTCAGCGCAACAAATCCAAGCGAACCCATCCGCGCGCAGTACCATCAGGGAATTCTCCGAACCAATCAACCGATTTTTGCGGACTGCCCACCATCTACAGGTAACACCGCACCGGTGATGAACTGCGCTTCGTCAGAGGCTAAAAACAAGCACGCGTAAGCCGTGTCCCAAGCAGTACCCATGCGCTTGCGCAACGGTACCAGCGCATTGCGCGCCTGCCTGATTTCTTCACGATCCAGTTGCTTGGCCTGAGCCTGGCCTTCCACTGCCATGGGCGTATCAAGCAAGCCAGGCATAATAACGTTGGCGCGAACACCGTATTTGGCATTGCTCATGGCAATCGCATGAGTTAAGGCATTCACGCCGGCTTTCGACACTTTGTAGCCGACGTACCCCGCGGCTGCTACTGCAGCAGCGGAAGAAATGTTAATGATACTGCCGCTCTCTTGAGCCCGCATATGCGGCAGAACATGCTTACAGGTAAAGAGCACGCTCTTTAGGTTTACGTTCATCAACCGGTCCCAGGCGTCTTCCTCTAAGCGAGTCACTGCAGCGTCACCGGCGCCAATGCCGACGACGTTTTGCAGGATGTCGATGCGGCCATAGCGCTCAATGCAGGTAGCAACCAGCTCCTGGCAAATCGCCTCGTTCGCCGCATCACCTACGAATACGCTGCAGCGCCCGCCTTCAGATTCAACCATGCTCGCCGTTTCTTCGGCGGAATCACCGTTGCGATCCACTAGCAGCACGGTTGCGCCCTCTCGGGCAAACAACACGGAGATCGCCCGGCCGTTGCCAATGGTTTCACCCGGCGTCTGCCCGGCACCAACGACCACGGCTACTTTATCTGCTAGTCGCACTACCCTGCCCTCAACTCATCGCCTAGGAGCAGTGTGCGCCAGATCAGCCTCGAATGGCGAGCCAGATGAGAAAGGCTGCACCGGCAACCCAGGCATACCAGGCAAAAACATAGAAACGCTTAGATTTCAGCAGCCAGATAAAGGCGATGAGGGCCAGCAGGCCGCTGATCAGCGCCGCAATACTACCCGCCGCAATGCTGGCAACGAGTTCTGGAGACGCGGACGTTAGCTCGGGAAGGAGCAAAACCGCAGCGCCGGCCATGGCGATGACACCCATCAAAAAGGAGAATTCAGCCGCCGCTAGTGGCGCCATACCCAACGCCATGGCTGTAGCGACAGTGGTGCCGCTGCGGGTGATGCCCGGTAGGATCGCGAATGCCTGGGCGCAGCCAATAATCAACGCATCGCGCCAGCTCGGTTCTACCGCCTCGCCTCGATGGATGGTGTAGCGCGTGGTCCAAACGATGCACCCGGTCAGCAACAGCATGCAGCCGGCGACCACTGGCGAGGCGAACTGTTCTTCAATGAAGCTGCGTGCGAGCAGAGCCACCACTACCGCAGGTAGCGTGGCAACAGCCAACTTGCCGATGTAACGCCATGCATCGCCCTGCCCCGTAAAGGCCCCTGCGGCAAGACCGAATACTCGGCGATAGTAAAACAGGACAATGGCAACCAGCGTGGCCACATGCACAGCAACCTCGAAGACGATGCCGCCACCGGGGGTTTCGCCCAACAACTCTTGGGCCATCACCAGGTGCCCTGAGCTGGATACAGGCAGAAACTCAGTCAGTCCCTGGACAATGCCTAGAATGATCGCATTCATAGATTCCATGGCGCCGGATGGTACCCGGTCCGGCCAACTAAATCTGTGTGCTGGGTGCTGGAATCAACATGGGGCTGAGGGGTGCAGTGCTCACCACTCACTCATCGAGCACAAGAAATCCTTGCGCCA
>JBPCXR010000239.1:0-3230 GCA_051027215.1 Pseudomonadales bacterium
CTTTTAGCGCCTGTGCAGCCAGTGGCAGATAGTTTCCGCTGGTTGCGGTTTCGTGGATGAGCAACGGGATCAGGGACCCGGTTTCAGGCGCGTAGGACAGCAGCCGCAACACCACGGCCAAATGCCCGTACTCCAGTTCCATTGTCTCGGTCTGACCCGTGATGGGGTGAGCAAGGGTGAATTCTTTTGGATCGTCCTGCAATTCCTGCTGTAACTGCGTGAACTCTCGCTGCAGGTTCGGGAACGCGGCGTTGCAGGCGGCATCGTTACTGCAGCGTGCGAAGATGCTATCGAGGACCTGTTGCGCATTGCGAGCTATTTGCGGTCCCAGCGTCATCGGCGCCGGCAATACCCCGTCGATAACCAGCGCTCGAGTACGCTTAGGATATTGGCGAGCATAGTGTTGGGCGACCCGCGTGCCATACGAAACCCCGTAAATCGTTAACTGCCGATAGCGCAATTGCGCGCGCAGCGCCTCTAGATCTTTCACCGCCACAGAAGTGCTAAAGAAACGCGGATCTGCGGGCAGCTCATCGACGCAATCCTTTGCGAAACCGGCGATGGTCTCTGGGTCGATCTCCTGTGGGCTCGACTCGAGCTTCGGGCAGGTGAGTTTGGTTGAACGGCCGGTGCCGCGTTGGTCGACAATGATGATGTCGCGTTCGCGCAGAATGCCGCTAAACACCGGACCTAGATCTGCATACAGCGACAACGAAGAGCCACCCGGGCCGCCGTTAATAATCGTGAACGCGTCTCTTGCGGGTGCAGGTGCCAGCGAACGGATGCGGGCCACTTGTAGTTCTACCGTAGCGCCATTGTTGTCTGTGGCGTCAGGATTGAGGGGGCGTCTCAAGATGGCGCATTCGGCTGCTTCCTGAGTTGCGCCAGCGGTGCCCGTCAGCGAGCAGGGCGCAAATCGATAGGGGGATGCTTTTGCAGCTGTTTTGGGAGCTTCTGTTTCGGAGTTGTTGGTTGCATTGGATACGGCTGCGCCTGCGATCCAAGCGCATACTGCGGCTGAGACAAATGCCGGCTTAAGCCCGCGCCACCGCGGTATGCGGGTTAGAGCCTTCAATCAGGCAAGTCTTGACAAGGAGTAGTTACAGAGTTGCTCAAGCCCAGCCCGGTACGCGTTGCCCGGCAACACATCCAGCTGCTTTAATGCCTTATAACACTCTTCTTTCGCTCTGCTCTGTGTATAAGCCAACGCGCCACATTCACGCACGACTGCCAGCACGTCCCCCAAGCCATCACTACTTTTTGCTGCAATCGCATCTCTCAATAGCCTTCGGCGTGGTTGATCCGCATTCGCCATCCCATAAATCAACGGCAACGTCACTTTCCCTTCCGCCAGATCATCCCCAGCATTCTTCCCCATCACCTCAGTCTCACCGGCATAATCCAAATAATCATCCATCAACTGGTACGCCAAGCCAAAGTGCAATCCAAACTTCCGTAGCGCCTCAATCTGCGCCGGCGTCTGGCCAGCCAACTCCCCAGCCGTATGCGTCGCCGCTTCAAACAGCAACGCCGTCTTACACCGAATCACTTCCATATACTGACTTTCATCCAACGCCAGATCACCCAACTTCGCCAATTGCTGCACCTCTCCCTCAGCAATCGTATTGGTCGCGTTCGACAAGATCCCCATGATCGGCAAGCTCTGTAGCTCCACCATTAACTGAAACGCCCTGGAGTACAGAAAATCCCCAACCAGCACGCTGGGCGCATTGCCCCAGACTGCGTTGGCAGTCTGCCGACCGCGACGCAAGGCAGAACGATCTACCACATCATCGTGCAGGAGCGTTGCGGTATGGAGGAACTCGATAATCGCCGCCAGCCGAATGTGCGCGTCGCCCTCGTAGCCGCAGCAGCGAGCGCCCAGCAACACCAATAGCGGTCGGAGTCTCTTGCCGCCACTTTCCACGATATATCGGCCGATCTCTTCCACCAGGCCGACATCTGACGTCAGCTGCCGTGGAATCAGGTGATTGAGCGCGGCCAGGTCATCTTTCAGTAACGAGGCATATAGATGTGCCAGCCCAGAAGGAACGCCAGTGGGCAGCGCTGAATCGGCAGATTGTGCGCCTTCTGCAACCGCAATTGGCGCGCTGGCCGGGTTCGCTGACATCAACTCTCCTAAATTGCGCGCATGGCGCGCTCTTCGCCGCTTTAGAGCCTCGATCCTACGCCCTAAGCCGTTGTTTTTGGGTGAATTTCCCACTCACCCAATAAATTTGCCTTCCGCCGGGATGGCCCGTAAAATTGCGCGCCTTTTCAGGGGCTGCAAAGTCGATCTGGCCAGCTTTGGCCGCGATTCGCGCCAGTCCCGAGCAGCGTTACCATTGTAATACAGGTCAGTGCCTCATACAGATGCTCTTAACAGAGCTTGTGCAGAGGGTTGGCGCCCAGGAGAACAGTATGTTTGCGGTCATAGCGAGCGGCGGAAAACAGCATCGCGTTACGGAAGGCGAGGTCCTGCGTCTAGAGAAGCTCGCCGGTGAGCCAGGGGACGAAGTGGTCTTCGATCAGGTGTTGATGGTGGCCGATGGCGACAGCGTCGCTGTGGGCAAGCCCTACGTCGACGGCTCCAAGGTAACCGGTGAAGTAGTCGCTCAGGATCGAGCCCGCAAAATCCATATCATCAAGTTCAAGCGTCGCCAGAACTACATGCGCCGGCAAGGTCATCGTCAGGCCTATACCGAAGTTCGCATCACCGGCATCCAGTCCTAGTCCCGACCTACTGACACCTCGGATTAAAGAGCACAGACATGGCACACAAAAAAGCAGGCGGCAGTACCCGCAACGGTCGCGATTCAGAAAGTAAGCGCTTAGGCGTGAAGAAATATGGCGGTGAGCTGGTAAATGCCGGCAACATTCTCGTGCGTCAGCGCGGCACCAAGTATCACCCCGGGCCGAACGTTGGCCTTGGTCGCGATCATACGCTGTTCGCGAAGTCGGATGGTCATGTGCGTTTTGTTCAAAAGGGCAAGCCAGAACGCCAGTACGTGATGGTGGATCCGGTCGGCTCGGACGCCTAAGTCACGAAAACCCCGCCCGGTGCGGGGTTTTTTTTGCCTGGTGGCGTGCGCGAAATACCATGAAATTCATTGACGAAGTCAGCATTCACGTCGCCGCCGGTAAGGGCGGAGGTGGTTGTTTGAGCTTTCGCCGCGAAAAGTACGTGGCCAAGGGCGGGCCTGATGGCGGCGATGGCGGCCGTGGTGGTG
>JBPCXR010000240.1:0-39231 GCA_051027215.1 Pseudomonadales bacterium
TGCTGAACGCCGGGAAAAGACCCTTAGGGGCTTCTTCCCAGAGTGAGGGCACCGCGGAGCGGCAGCGTCTGCCCCCACCCACACCCCTGGCGCACACAGCTCCACACCCCTACTTGATAGCGTCAGCGATGTCTACGTATCCGCCGTATATTCAGTCAGTTAGGATTGAAAGCTCAGCGTAGCCCAATCTTCTTCTACGGCGGAGTCCAAGCCTTCATGAGTGAAACGCAGAATCAGGCCGCCCCCGGGCTGTTTAGTGAGGCGACCCGGCGCTACGCGCTCAGCATTCTAGTGGTGGTTTACACCTTCAATTTCATTGATCGGCAAATCTTATCGATCTTGTTGGAACCCATAAAAAACGAGCTGGGGCTTTCTGATTCTCAGCTAGGTCTGCTCACGGGGTTTGCGTTCGCACTGTTTTACGCAACCCTGGGTATTCCCATTGCGCGCTTCGCCGATCGCAGCAATCGCCGCAACCTGATCGCCGCGGCTCTTGGTATTTGGAGCGCGATGACGGCGCTGTCCGGGCTGGCGGGTAATTTTTGGCACATGCTGGTCGCGCGCATCGGTGTCGGCGTGGGCGAGGCCGGTTGTAGCCCACCGGCTCATTCGCTGATTGCGGATTACTATCCTGCAGACCGGCGGGCGACTGCCCTAGGCATCTACAGTCTCGGTATTCCTTTTGGCATTCTCTTTGGGTTCATCGCCGGTGGTTGGATGAACGAAGTGTTCGGCTGGCGCGCTGCATTTTTTGTCGTAGGAATCCCTGGGTTGTTTCTGGCGGTGCTGGTTCGCTTGTCACTGCGAGAACCGCCGCGAGGCATGGCCGAAGGGAAATCCCTGGAGGGTGATCAGCCCAGCATCAAAGAGACCTTTTCGGCACTGTGGGCAAAACGGGCGTTTCGCCACTTGTCCATTGGCGGTGGCCTGACCGCCTTCGTCGGCTACGGGGTTACAACGTGGTTTCCGTCTTTTCTCATTCGTTCTCATGGCATGGAGACGGGCGAGGTGGGCACCTATTTGGGGTTGATTCTGGGCATCCCGGGAGGCATTGGTATTGTCCTCGGCGGTTATCTTGCTGATCGCTTTGGTGCCCGCGACACCCGCTGGTTCTTATGGATTGTCACTGTCGCGCTGTTGGTGTCGATTCCTTTCGCGGTAGCCATGTATCTCGCAGACAGTGCCTATATGGCGCTCGGGCTGATGATCCTGCCGGTGATGCTAGGTAACTTCTACCAGGCTACGACCTTTTCCCAGACCCAAGGGCTGGTCAGTCTGCGGATGCGGGCCGTTGCTGCGGCCGTGTTGTTGTTCATCTTGAACATCATTGGCCTGGGGTTGGGTCCACAGTTCGTTGGCTTGCTCAGCGACTACCTGGCACCGACCTATGGCGTAGAGAGCTTACGCTACGCATTGCTAATTGCTGGGCTACTGAACATCTGGGCTGCGGTGCATTACTACTTTGCTGGGCGCCACTTGCAAGCCGATCTGGAATAGGCTGTGGCTGCCCAGGCTCCAGCGAACCTGATACGCTAGCGCTAGTGCAGGAGTTACCCGAATGAGCCAAGCTGTTACTGATCTCCCTTTCGATGATCCTTATGCTCAGCCGATCGAGCAACTCAATGTTGCCCAGGCTGAATTGTTTCAGGCAGACGCGCACTGGGACTACTTCAAGCGCTTGCGGGACGAAGCCCCCGTGCACTTCTGCAGCGACAGTGACTATGGGCCGTACTGGTCGATCACCCGCTTTCAAGACATCTTTGCGATCGACAACGATCACCAGCGTTTTTCTTCCGCCCAGGGCATAGGCATTGGGCCGCCGACGGCAATGCCGGTGGAAGAACAAATGCGCACTCCCATGTTTATCGCCATGGATCCACCTAAACACGATGTGCAACGCGCCACAGTCGCCCCGGTAGTTGCGCCGCGAAACTTGGCACAATTAGAAGGCACGATCCGCGAGCGAGCGGCTTCGATCTTGGATGGGCTTCCGCTAGGCGAAACGTTTAACTGGGTCGATCGCGTTTCTATCGAGCTCACGACGCAGATGCTCGCAACGCTATTCGACTTTCCCTTTGAAGATCGGCGGATGCTAACTCGTTGGTCGGACGTGGCGACAGCGGCACCTGGCTCTGGTGTGGTGGTGTCCCGGGATCAGCGACGCGATGAGCTACTGGAATGTTTGGCCTATTTCACGCGGCTGTGGAATGAGCGCGTCAACGCCCCACAGAAGAACGATCTAATCTCTATGCTCGCCCACGGTGAATCGACCCGAAACATGGATCCAATGGAGTACCTTGGGAATCTCATCTTGTTGATAGTGGGTGGCAACGACACTACTCGAAACTCCATTAGTGGTGGCGTGTTGGCACTCAATCAATTTCCGGAGCAATACGACCTGTTGCGTGCCCATCCGGAGTTGATTCCCAACATGGTGCCGGAGATCATCCGCTGGCAAACGCCTTTGGCGCATATGCGCAGAACAGCGCTCACCGATGTCACGATGCATGGGCAAACGATTAAGGCTGGGGACAAAGTGGTGATGTGGTATGTCTCGGGTAATCGCGATGAGCGGGTCATAGAACGACCGGACCATTTGGTCATCGATCGGCCCCAGGCACGCCACCATCTTTCCTTCGGCTTTGGCATCCATCGTTGCATGGGTAACCGGCTCGCTGAGATGCAGCTGCGCGTGCTGTGGGAAGAAATTCAAGCTCGATTCCATCAGGTCGAAGTTGTCGGTGAGCCGCAGCGAGTACTCTCGACCTTCGTCAAGGGTTACACCGAATTGCCCGTGGTGGTGCACCCGCGATAGCTAGCCAACAATCTACTTTCGACAACTAGAGTGAAGCCATGACCGATATGACCCAGGATTTAGCCCTCGATCCCGATGCGCTGAAGCGCTACAACTTCAACGTTTGGAACTTCAAGCAGGGCGAGATGGTCTCTCTGATGATTCATATTGGAGATCGGCTGGGATTGTATCGAGCGCTGGCCAATGGTGGGCCGATGTCGGCGGCTGATCTTGCCAGCAAAACTGGCTTGCAGGAACGTTGGTTGTTGGAATGGCTCCGTGGTCAAGCCGCAGCGCGGCTGCTGAAATACACAGAGCCCCAGCAATTCGAGCTGCCCCCAGAAGGTGTGGCCGTGCTTGCCGACGAGGACAGCAGTTTACATTTCGCGGCCGGTGCGTTTGCTTCCGCCATGCCCCCTGATACCGTAGACAAATTGGTCGATGCTTTTCGCACTGGCATTGGCCTGTCCTACGAAGAGTTGGGCCCCAACGCCGCTCATCGCACTGAGCGCATGCTTGGACCTTGGACTCGTCAGGCACTGGTGCCACAAATTATCCCCGCGCTCGACGGCGTTGCCGAAAAACTGGGCGCCGGTGCGCGCGCTATAGATGTTGGCTGTGGCGGTGGCATCGCCGTGGCGGCTCTGGCGGCAGCCTTCCCCAACTCCACCTTTGATGCCTTTGACCCCAGCGCTCACGCCATCAGTCGGTGCCAGGAAAAGGCAGATACCCAGGGTCTGGCTAACTTGAAGCCGATGATTGCCGGCGGCGAAGATTTGCCAACTGAGCCGACCTACGACTTCGTACTGACCTTTGATTGCATTCATGATATGACGCGCCCGCAAGATGTGATTCGAGCTATTCGCAAAGCTTTGAAGCCGGATGGTACTTGGCTTATCAAAGACATTCGCAGCCAAGCCGATTTCAAAGAGAACATGAAGAACCCGATGCTCGCGATGATGTACGGCTTCTCGGTATCTGCTTGTATGTCGTCAGCGCTGTCCGAACCCGGTGGTGCTGGGCTCGGCACCCTGGGCTTCAATCCGCAGGTCGCCGAGCGGATGGTTCGCGATGCCGGGTTTACTCGCTTCACCTGTCATGACTTTGATGATCCGAGCAATCTTTACTATGAAATTCGTCCGTAAGCATAGCGCTGACGACAGGGATTGCTGCTGAAATGAACGAAGAGTACTGCTCGCGCTTTCCTGAGCTGGGTTTTTACGGTCTACCCGGGCATACCCGTACTCCTAGGGATATTCTGCAGCAGGCGCGCCAGGCGGAGTCTTTGGGAATCGGCAATATCATGATTTCCGAGCGCGCAGATTACAAAGAGATCGCATCGATTTGCGGCGCGGTAGCAGCGATCACTGATGAGATTTTTATCGGCACCTCGGCAACCAACGCGAACATGCGGCACTTGCAAGTGACGGCCTCCATGGGCAGCACGTTGAGTCGCTTGTCTAACGGTCGATTTGCCCTGGGGTTGGCTAAGGGCGGTGGCAAGGCCCGCTGGCGCATGCTGGGGTTGCCGCCAAATGATTACGAACGAACGGAAGAAACCGTCGCCTTGTTACGGCGCCTGTGGGCGGGAGAGACTATCGAAGACTACGAGGGACCATTAGGCAAGTTCGCCCATGTGCGTCTCGCAGACTATGTAAAGGAAGATATCCCGTTACTGTATGTAGGCTTTGGACCGAAGAGTTTGCGCCATGCCGGTGGTGTGTTCGATGGCGTGCATTTACACACTTTCATGAGCGATGCCTGTTTACGCGAAGCGGTTGATCACGTTCGCCTGGGCGAGGCGAACCTGGGCCGCGCTGCGGGCACCGTCAAGTGCTGGTCGGTATTGGCAACGGCTTGTAATGTCAGCGATGAAAAGTATCTCAAGTACATCATTGCGCGGCTGGCGACCTATCTGCAGTTTCCTGGTTACGGCGACATGTTGGTGCAAATCAACGGTTGGGATCCTGAAGTGTTGGCCGAGTTTCGTCACCACAGAGCGGTTACGAGCGTTGGCGGTTGGATCGATAGCGTCGCCAGCAGCCGTCAGCTGGCGGCCATCGAGCCGTTGATACCGCAAGAATGGCGGCCTGCGGCAGTAGGCGACGCAGAGGCTTGCGCCAAGCGCTGGCTTGACCAGTTCGAAGCCGGAGCCGATGGCATTATCATCCACGCCAGTACCCCGGATGAGTTCGCCCCAGTACTAGAGGCCTACGCCAGTATTCGACCGGCGGAGCTGTTTGCCGGGCGTACGAATCGTCCCGCTTGAGGCGTTAGAGCATGAGTAGCATACCTGACGCGACCGGGCTCACGACCAAGTGGCTCAGCGCGCAGCTGCAGCGAGCTGGATTCGATGTCGTGGTGGCGCATTGCCATGCCGAGGCCATCGGTACCGGTCAGATTGGCAAGTGTCTGCGCTTAACTCTGCGCTACACGGGCGATGCTGGGGATGCGCCAAGCAGTCTGATTGCCAAACTGCCGTCGGACGATCCACAGAGTCGCATGACCGGGGTCATGCTGCGTAACTACCTCAAGGAAGTGCGTTTCTACCAACAGCTGCAAAAACAGTTGAGCATTCGTACGCCACGTTGCTTCTACGCCGAGATTAACGGCGAGGGACCGGAGTTTTTGCTGTTGCTGGAAGATCTGCATCCTGCCGAGCAGGGCGATCAGCTGCAAGGCACCAACATCGATGTTGCGCGTGCAGCGCTTACCGAGCTGGTGGGCTTGCATGCACCGAGCTGGAACGATGACGCACTGGCTGCCTACGAATGGTTAGGTGCACCAGCCGCGGTGAGTACCGAGGCGTTGGCTGAGCTCTACAAAGCCCAATTGCCGGGTTTCATGGAGCGTTATGGCGCGCAACTGGCGCAGGAAGAGCGAGACATCATTCGCGCCTTTGGCGATGGCATTGGTCGAATCGCTGCAGCCTCGCTGGTACCCCAGGCACTGATACACGTGGATTTCCGCTTAGACAATCTGCTCATCAACTCGCAAACACGGCCACCTGAGGTCACCACTGTGGACTGGCAAAGCATCACCTTAGGGGCACCGCTGAACGATGTTGCCTACTTTATTGGCGCTGGATTGCGTGCCGCAGTGCGTCGCCCTGCTGAACAGCAGCTGGTCCAAGACTATTACCAGGCGTTGTGTGCGGCGGGTGTAGAAGGCTACGGCTGGGATGCTTGCTGGCGCGACTATCGCCGGGGAACATTTGCCGGCTTTAGCGTTACGGTAGTTGCGTCGATGCTGGTTCAGCAAACGGCCCGAGGTGATGAGATGTTTTTGACCATGGCCAGGCGCCACTCCCGGCATGCGCTGGACCATGAAGCACAGGGCTTCTTGTAGTGCTTGGCTATAGCTCAGCGGTCTTCCTGAGCAATAGCGATGAGAAAAGCGTCAGCATATTTTTCTAGCTTGGCCTGTCCAACGCCGCTCAGCTCTAGAAACTCGGCTTCGGTGCTCGGGCGCTCGCTGACCATGGCCAATAGTGTCGCATCGTGAAATATCACGTAGGGCGGCACGCTGGCTTCTGCTGCGAGTTCAGCACGTAGCGCTTTTAGAGATTCGAAGAGCAGCAATTGCTCGTCGCTTAAGGTATCTAGTGCCCGTTCAGAGTGACGCGGACTGCGTCGTCGCGTCCTACCCGCACCGCGGGTGGGGGCCTCTTGGCGCAGCGTCAGCGCAAGCTCGCCACGTAGCAGTTCACGCGCAGTGGGGCGCAGTCGCAACGCCCCGAAGCGATCTGGATCAGACCAGAGAAAGCCTCTGGCGATGAGTTGGCGAAAGACCGAGCGCCAGGTCTGTTCGCTGAAGTCCTTACCGATGCTGTAGGTGCTCTGCTGCTCGTGTCGAAATTGACGAATGCGCTCGTTGTCTTTGCCGCGCAGCACGTCGGTTAGATGCCCGGCTCCAAAACGTTGTCCGGTTTTATAGGCACAAGAGAGGGCCATCTGTCCGGGCTTGGTTGCATCCCAGGTATCCGGGGGTGACAAACAGTTATCGCAGTTCCCACAGGGATCGGTGTTCGACTGGCCAAAATAATCCAGGAGCAAAACCCGGCGGCAGGTTGTGGCTTCACACCAACCAAAAAGCGACTCGAGTTTATGTCGCTCCACACGTCGATGGGAGTCTGGTGCGCTGGATGCTTCTTGCATTTTGGCCAAGCGCACAACATCGTTTAAGCCATAGAGCAGCAGTGTTTCCGCAGGATCTCCATCGCGGCCACTGCGGCCGGTTTCTTGGTAGAACGCTTCGAGGTTCTTCGGCAAATCCATGTGTACCACGTAGCGTACATCTGGCTTGTCTATGCCCATGCCGAAGGCAATGGTAGCGACCATGATGAGGCCTTCCTCGCGCAGAAATCGATTCTGGTAGAAGCCGCGAACTTCGGCGTCCATGCCTGCGTGATAAGGCAGTGCAGGGTAGCCCTGAGCCTCCAGCCAGGTGGCGGTTTCCTCCACTGACTTACGTGAAAGGCAGTAAATAATCCCGCTTTCGCCGCCATGATCCCGTAAAAAGCTCTGTAGCTGGCGTTTGGGATCCCGTTTGGCAGCGACTCGATAGCGGATGTTTGGGCGGTCGAAGCTGGCGACGAAGACCGCAGGCTCAGTGAGCGCGAGGCGCTCTAGCATGTCGCGTCGGGTGATCTCATCGGCGGTGGCGGTGAGCGCAAGTCGAGGTACCCCTGGAAAGCGATCTGCCAAGGTGCCGAGCGCTAGGTACTCAGCGCGAAAGTCATGGCCCCAGGCAGAGACGCAGTGGGCTTCATCGATGGCAATCAAGGCAACCTGCAACGCTGCGAGTCGCTCTAAGGTATCGGGCATCAGCAATCGTTCGGGTGCTAAATACAGCAGATCCAGTTGATCCTGCTGCAAGGCTGACCAAACGCCGCGTTGCTGTTCCTGGTCCAGGGTGGAGTTCAAGAAGGCTGCGCGAATGCCAAGTTGCTTAAGCGCCACAACTTGATCTTGCATCAGCGCGATCAGTGGCGACACTACGATGCCGACACCTTGACGCAAGAGCGCAGGAATCTGATAGCACAGCGACTTGCCACCCCCAGTGGGCATCAACACCAAGGCATCCTGACCCGCCAATACGCAGCCAATGACATCAGCTTGATGACCCTTGAAGGCATCGTAGCCAAAGCGCTCGCGGAGAATGGTTAACGCGGCAGGCAAGTCATCGGCTGCCGTTGTGGTATCCGATTCGGCGGCGAGATTGCTGCTAGGGTGCGTCAAGTTCCGGGGACATTCAGGGTTGCCAGGGTTCGGAATAGTTCTCTGCACCGACTTTACGGACGTCGGTTAGCCAGTCTCCCTCGTAGGGCCACTCGGCTTCGGCGCCGGGAGCTGGGCCTTGCCAGAAGCGCGCAAGTGGACCATCGCCCACAGGCTTGAGTGACCACGCCTGGCGTCTGAATGTCCAGCTATCGGGGACCAGGCGATGCGCCTGCTTAAAGTGTTCGACGGCTTCCGCTTCGTCGCCATCCATTTGCAGCTGAGTGGCGAGCTCGAAGTGGGCATGACCCAAGGCTACCTCGGCACTTCGCGGTCTCGAGCGCGCAATGGTTTGCTCTGGACTCAAGGCGAACTCGCTGTCGGCGCCTTTGTGTACCCAATCGCGCAGCGCTGCGTGGTAAGCGTCTGGATTGGCTGGGATCTTTACTGCTTCGCCCATCATTTGCGCAAAGCGCTCCGGCAGATCGGCGGGCACTTCCATGTTCCCGAGGTCGGCGTCGTCCGCTGCTTTTTTCGGCGGCGCTGGTGCAGCCTCGGCGGGTCTAACGATCATACCTTGTTCGTTAATCCAGATTGCGCTGGGGATATTGATCACCCCGAACAGATCTGCGACCACGTGGTGTTGGTCAATGAGTGCAGGGTGCGTGGCTGCGGCGGCTTCCATGTAGGTACGGCAGCCGTCGGCACCGAGGGTGTCTAGACCCACCGTTACCAGTTCGAAGTTGTGCGGTGCTAGCTCTTCCCGCAATGCCTGCCACACGGGCAGGTCGGCTGAGCAGCCTCAGTAAGGAGCCCAGGCATACACTACGATTTTCTTGCCCTTCAGACTCGACAGCTGAAACATTTCGCCATCGAGGTTCGGTAAGCTCATGTTCGGGGCTTCTGCGGTGGTTAGCGCCCGAGAACCAACAGACTCTGGCCCCAGGGCCCAGAGTTCTCGATTGCTCGCCTTCACCAGCGGCAGACCGATGGATTCCGCCAACTGTGAAACAGCGACGGCATCACCATCGGGAACGCCATCTAATGGGACGCAGACATCGCCCTTACAGGCTCCTTCGGGTTTCAATTGCCAACCGGTTTCGGCTTCGAAACGCGCTTGCGGGATGTTTAAGCTAGTGAGCAACATAGTTCTGGATTCTCATGTCGGAGCGGGCAATCGGATAGGGGCTGATGTACGCAGGGGGCAACGAGTGTGTGGCAGATTAACACAGCGTTTGCTTGTAACCCTGCGAGTTTGTCCTAGTGACTTGGCAACCGCCGACCTAAAAGCTGAGTATGTAGCCCTTGTCTGGCGGCGCCTCGCCTGCGAGCTGCATCCCATAGACCGATTCGATAGCGCTTAAACCTGCGCTAACATCGACGCTAACCCAGTCATCAGCTGCGCTTACGAACTGACTCCAGGCACCACTGAAGCGTTCATCGAGACCGCCGGGACCCCATTCCTTCACCCGTTTGGCTATATGGGCTGGCGCAAAGAACAATTCTGGGGTTGGACCGGCCATTTCTTTGGCGCCGCTGCGAGCGTCCCAGTGCGTTGCGCCCACCAGCACACTTTGTTTTAGCGCCTGATCCAGATGGTTGTGCGCCGTTGCGAGTGCTTCACCGTTCCCCGCCATGTCGACGATCACACTGGGCCGTTTGGCGTCGAGGCGCTCGAGCTCCTGGTAGCTGAGCACTTCGTCGTAACAACCCAACGAGCTGACGAACGCCTGGTTCCGAGCTGAAGTGATGCCGACGACCGTGACATTTTCACGGGCATGCAGGAGCGCTGCGAGTCCGAGCGCAGTTTTGCTCGAGGCGCTGGTAAGGATGACGGCTTTAGCACCGAAGCAATCGGCGTCAGCCAGGTAATCGTCGAGCATGAAGGAAGTCATGAACAGCGGCCTGTACAACATTTGCGCCGCTTCTTCTTGCGCCGACAGGTTTGGATCGACCTTCACGTACTGGTTGTAGACTGCCGCGAGCGGGGCTCTGTGGGCGACGCCGTCGATGAACCCACGCTCAGTGACTTTTTCTGCTTGTACCCGCAAGTGGCTGGCGATGGGGAGATAGCCGTAGAAACGCTCACCCAGAGCAATGCCAGGGTGGTTGGAACCAACCACTGTGGCAAAGCCCCATACAGGCACCTGGCCCCAGCCTGCTTCGGTGGGAAAAAAGTCCCAATAGTTCATTCGCTCACCGGCGACGGCGTAGGTGATGTTATTCGCGGTGAGAGCAAAGCTATCCAACGCTAACAGCACTGAACCCTGCGTCATCGATTCAACTTCGGGCTCTTCGCTGTCCAACCAACGGTGGTCGTTAAGATCGTTTTTGTTCACCAGAAAGTGTTGTACTTGCATGGGGGTCCTTGAATGGCTGCCGTAGCGCTGTTGCATGCGGATCAGTAAGATTCAGCGCAGAAGAATAGCGCGCATGGCAAGCAAAAAGGGAAGTTATGAAGATATCAACACTGCTGAGTTACGCCGGTGGATTCAAAGAGACGGTGCGGGAGGTCCAGGAGCTGGAGTCCGCTGGGCTAGACCAGGTCTGGGTACCTGAGGCCTATTCGTTCGATGCACCCAGCGCGATGGGATATATCGCAGCGCAAACCAAACGGGTAACCATCGCATCCGGCATTTTGCCGATTTACTCGCGCACGCCGACGCTGCTGGCAATGACGGCCGCCGGCGTGGACTACTTGTCAGACGGCCGTTGCATGCTGGGGTTGGGCGCTTCCGGCCCCCAAGTCATTGAAGGGTTTCACGGCATTGCCTATCACGCGCCGGTCGCTCGAATTCGAGAGATCATCGAAATCTGTCGAACCGTGTGGCGCCGCGAGCGGGTCCAGCACCTTGGCCGCCACTATCAAATCCCCTTGCCGCAAAATCAGGGTACCGGTTTAGGCAAACCGCTAAAGCTCATCAACCACCCGGTACGCGAGGATATTCCCATTGCCATCGCCTCATTGGGCCCCAAGAGCGTCGCAATGACCGCTGAGCTGGCTGACGCTTGGCTGCCGGCGTTTTATACAGCCGAAGCCGCTGACGCGGTTTGGGGCGATGCCCTGCGCGAAGGGCGCAAATTGCGCGATCCTGACCGAGCGCCGCTGGACGTGTACGCCGGAGGCATGGTGGCCATAGGCGAGAACAACGAGTCGCTGCGCGACCGTGCGAGGCCGGGTGCAGCGCTCTACATCGGCGGCATGGGCGCGCGTTCGAAGAACTTCTACAACCAGATCTTTTCCAAGAGTGGCTACGAAAACGAAGCAAAGCGCATTCAAGATCTTTACTTAGCCGGTGATAAAAAGGCGGCAGAGGCGGCGATTCCCGCTGAGTACCTTGCCAAGAATTCATTGATCGGGCCCGACGGTTTTGTTCGAGAGCGTCTGCTGGCGCTGCGCGAATCAGGGGTGAATGCGCTAAACGTCAGCTTCGCCGGTGTGGATGCGGCAGCTAGAGTTCGTCAGTGCGAGGCACTGCGAAAGTTGGTAGACGACCTCTAGGCCCTGTCGGGCTAGTCGACCACGACCCAAACCCCGTCAGTAACCCGGGCGAACACTGCTGCGTCAACACCCGCACCGGGCCGTTGGTGGTAGATGGTGAGGTTCGCCTTAGCCGTCACGGAGGAATCCGTGGTCGGCTCGGCGACGATGTATTTTCCTGAAGTGTCGATTCCGACAGAATCTGCAGGGACCGGTACGCTGCCGCGCTTACCGGTAGCAACCAGCTTGCCGTTGGTGATCACGACCACTGCGTCGAACAAATCCTGGGCTTGGGAAACTTCAGCCTCAAGCAAAGTTCCGCCAGACAGGATGATGGTGGTAGACCGCGGTGCGGCGGGTGCTGGGTCCAGGAACGAGGGTGGAGCGCGGTCGACGCTGGGTGCTGTCGAGCTGGCAGTAGCGGGTGTCTCGCTGGCTTTCTGGCAGCCAGCCAGACACAGCAGTAGCGCACATAGACTTGTGAGGTAGTGCTTCGCGTTGCAGGCGAGTTCGGTTGATGCTTGCATAGGAGTTGGATGAGTCGTTACGTTGGGGGAGGGTATCAGTTGTGGCGTTGTTTCCCGACTACGAAAATGCGCTGCGGGTTTCGATGCTTGACGCTGCTGATCCGTTGGCCAGCTATTCGAAGCACGGCTTTGAACTCGATGGGCAGCATTGGCTGTCTGCGGAGCATTATGTGCAGGGTATGCAGTTTGAGGATACGGCGCTGCAGGCAAAGGTGGCCGCGGCTGAGCATCCTGATCTCGCTAGACGCGTAGCTCGCAAACACCGTCGGGCCACACGTCAAGACTGGAACAAGCTGCAGGTGGTGTACATGACGCGGGCTGTGTACATCAAGGCTAGAACCCACAGCGAAGTGGCCCAAGCGCTGCTACAAACTGGGCAGCGGCCGATTGTAGAAACCAGTCAATACGATTATTTCTGGGGTTGCGGCCGCGACACTCGAGGAGCCAATCATTACGGTCGCGTATTAATGGATGTGCGCGGCAAGCTTAGAGATGAGTTAAGTGACAAAACATAGCAATATCATAAGGATATAAGATCCATATGATACTATTCTGGCTTGCTTTCAGGATTGTCCGAATCTGCCTGGAGAAACAACGCATCCAATTTCGCGCGCGCTGCGGCGGCGGCATCCACGGTACTGGAGGCATCGCTCACCGCGCTCGAAGCAGCCGGGATTAGGTATTCACAAAAATTTGCATTGTCAGCTTCTCGCGGCGGCTCAGCCCGTTCTTCCAGGCAGCCTTGCACAGATTTAGGCGCATAGTGCTGACATTGTCGGCAACAGTGCAACGGGGCAAAGCAGACCTCGCAATTGGCGTGCCTAGACAGTGGCAGTGGCTCGTTGGCGAGACTCGCGCCGCATTGCCAGCACTGTAGAGTCTGCTCAGCCACTAGCTGGTGCTGAAGGCAACCAGTTTGTTGCCGTCTAGATCACGAAAGTAGCCGCCATAAAAATTGTCACCCCGAGGTCCGGGTGCGCCTTCGTCGCGCCCCCCTGCAGCCAGTGCCTTTGCATGTATTTCGTCGACCTGGGCATTGGATTGCGCTGCCAGAGCGATCATCACTCCATTTCCCACCGACGCTGCTTGCTCATCGTAGGGCGTGCAGACGCCAAACATCGGGCTAGCTGGGTCATTGCCATAGAGCTTCATGCGATCGGAGTTCATGATTCGCTGAGCGCCGAGGACGGCCAAGACTTCATCGTAAAAGCCAATGGCTCGTTCTAGATCGTTGCTGCCAACCGTGGTGTATCCAATCATGGGGGTGCTCCTGGTGGGTGGCTCAGGTTGGCGGCTGGGGCGTGGCGCGTCAAGACAAGCCTCGATGCGATGGGTAAACTAGCGCGCTGATTTATATGGGAGCAGAGCAATGGACATCCAGGACAAAGTGGCGGTTATCACCGGTGGCGCATCGGGTCTCGGCGAGGCGACCGTACGCCGCGTCGCAGCCAAAGGTGGCAAGGTCATGATCTTCGATCTCAATGAAGAGCGTGGTAATGCGATCGCCGAGGAGCTGGGAGATGCTGTGCGTTTCCACGCGGTCAACGTTACCAAAGAGGATTCGGTAGAGGCGGGTATCGCCGCGGCGATGGATGCCTTCGGCGCAATCCACATCTGTTGCAATTACGCAGGCGTAGGCAACGCTGTCAAAACCGTGGGAAAAGATGGTCCGTTCCCACTCGACAAGTTCAAAATGATCATCGATATCAATTTGATCGGGACCTTCAATGTGCTGCGCCTGGCGGCCAACGAGATGCAGAAGAACGAGCCTTACAACAAATACGGCGCACGCGGCTGCATCATCAACACTGCCTCTGTGGCAGCGTATGAAGGGCAGATGGGGCAGGCGGCTTACAGTGCATCAAAAGGCGGCGTAGTCGGAATGACTCTGCCGATTGCCAGAGATTTGGCGAGCATTGGCATTCGTTGTAACACCATCGTCCCTGGGCTGATCAACACGCCGCTATTTCAGGGCGCTCCACCCAAGGTGGTTGATGCCTTGGCGTCTACGGTGCTGTATCCGAAGCGGCTTGGTGAAGCGGACGAAATTGCGCACGTTGCCATCATGCTGATGGAAAACGAATACATGAACGGCGAATGTGTACGCATGGATGGCGGAATTCGGATGCAACCGCGCTAAGGCGCGCGCCATAGCACTTGCTCACTCACATCTTCGATGTGAGTGACACCGCAGAACGCCATGCTGAGATCTAACTCGTTGGCGATAATGGCTAGCGCTTTCTCGACACCAGCCTGCCCAAGTGCGCCGAGGCCATGAACGTAGGACCTGCCGATCAGGGTTGAGTTTGCACCGAGCGCCAGCGCTTTGAGAACGTCTTGCCCTGAGCGAATGCCGCCGTCGATCCACAGCTCCACTTGGCCGGCAACTGCATCGGCGATTGCCGGCAGAACATCTAAGGTTGCCGGTGCGCCGTCGAGTTGTCGGCCGCCGTGGTTCGACACAATGATCGCGTCTGCGCCTTGCTGTACTGCTTGGGTGGCATCGCGCGGATCCAGAATACCTTTGAGCACCAACGGCCCGGCCCATTGCTCTTTGATCCAAGCGACGTCATCCCAGCTGAGCGCCGGATCAAATTGGCTGTTGGTCCATGCAGCCAAAGACGAGATGTCTTCTACGCCTTTGACGTGACCGGCGATGTTGCCGAAGCCACGGCGTTGGGTGCGCAACATTTGCCAGGCCCAAAGCGGCTTTGTGGCGATGTTCAACAAGTTACGAAGAGTGGGTTTTGGAGGAGTGGACAAACCATTCTTAACGTCTTTGTGGCGCTGGCCGAGGATCTGCAGATCCAGCGTCAAGACCAAGGCGCTGCACCGGGCGGCTTTCGCCCGGTCGATCAGGTCGCGGACAAAGCCGCGATCTTTCATGACGTAGAGCTGAAACCAGAACGGCGCTGCAGTTGCCGCAGCAACGTCTTCGATGGAGCAAATGCTCATGGTCGATAAGCAAAACGGTACGCCGAACTTTTCTGCGGCGCGTGCGGCGCAAATCTCGCCGTCGGCGTGCTGCATGCCGGTTAAACCGATCGGTGCCAGGGCCACCGGCATGCTGTACTCGGTCCCTAACATTTGGGTCCGAATCGAGCGTTGACTAAGATCTATGGCGACGCGCTGATTGAACTGTAGCTTGTGGAACGCAGCGCGATTGGCGGCGAGGGTGGACTCGGCCCACGAACCAGCAGCTACGTAGTCGAAAAACATGCGCGGTACACGGCGTCGATGCAGATTTTCTAGATCCGCGATGTCGGTAACGATCGGCATGGGTGCGGGTTAGTGCGGATGCAGGCGCACTGGCAATTCGCTGTAACCTTTGACGAAGCTTGAGCGTACTCGCACTGGCTCGCCCATGACTTCGATTCGGCGAAAGCGCTGGAGAATTTCTTCCCAGAGCACGCGCAATTGCATTTCTGCCAAGCGGTTACCCATGCAGCGATGGATGCCGAAACCGAAGGACAAATGGTGACGCGGGTTTTCTCGATCGATGATGAAATCGTTGGGGCGTTCTATAACGGTATCATCGCGGTTACCGGAGACGTACCACATGGCCAACTTGTCACCCTTGCGGATGTTCTGGCCGCCGAGCTCAGTGTCTGCCGTCGCGGTACGACGCATGTAGGCCAGCGGCGTCTGCCAACGAATGATCTCCGGCACCATCGTTTTAATTAGGTCCGGATTGGCGCTTAGCTTGTCGAACTCCGCGGGGAACAGATTTAGTGCGAGGACACCACCACTGATGGAATTGCGGGTGGTGTCATTGCCGCCAACAATCAGCAGGATCAGATTGCCGAGGAACTCCATGGGTGGCATGTTCTGGGTGTCTTTGCCGTGTGCCAACATAGACAGCAAATCGGTGCCCGCCGGCTGCTTGATGCGTTCATCGCGCAGCCGAGTAAAATATTCCAAACACTCCAGCAGCACTGCCCGGCGTACGGGTTCTGGTGTTGGACCGCCGGAAAGCTCGCTTGAGGTAGCAATGTCTGACCAATAGGTCAGCTTCCGTCGATCCTCGAACGGGAAGTCGAACAGCGTTGCCAGCATTTGGGTTGTCAGCTCGATGGAAACCGCATCAACCCAGTTGAAAGTTTCGCCTATAGGCAAGCTATCGAGAATGCTGGCGGCGCGGCTGCGAATCGTGCCCTCCAACTTAGCGAGGTTCTTTGGTGCCACCACGCCTTGCACTGTTTTCCGCTGCACATCGTGCTTGGGTGGATCCATGGCGATAAAGTTTACGGTCTCGAAATCCTTTGGTCGGTCCTGCAGAGTGATGGAGTCGGCGGAGGAGAACAGCTGCGGATCTTTTTCAACGGTCATGATGTCGTTGAAGCGTGTCACCGACCAATAAGGCCCAAACAAGCTTTGTTGGCATTGGTGCACTGGTTGTTCTGCGCGCAAGCGCTCAAAGTACGGCCATATAAGATCATTTTCAAAAAGACCGGGATCAGCTGGATTCAGGTCTTCCAAGGCCAGCGTGTATGGATCTGCGGGCATAGACGGTGGCTGCTGGTCAATGGCTTCGCTCATGGCATGCTCGTCCTTTCTATCATGAAGCTACGCTAACCCGAACCCGCAATGCTGTAAAACGGTAGGGTAAACTGCAACTTGAAAAATAGAGGCGCCGTCATGTCCGAATCGCTTGAATCGAATACCCTAGCTAGTGATCCAGCGGAGTCCGGCTGGCAAGTGACACGCGTAGCCGGCGCGCTGGGCGCGGAGATTCGCGGCGTCTCCCTAGCGGATCCGACAGACGCAGAGCTGGCTGGTATACAGCGTCTGCTACACGAGCATTTGGTGATTTTCTTTCCTGAGCAGACTTTAACGGTGGAACAGCACGTTGCATTGGGAGAGCGTTTTGGCCCCGTGGAAAATCATCCGAATCTGAAAAACCCGTTTACCCAGCATCCGAAGCTGTTTGAACTGGCTGCGACCCAGGGGGGTATTGCTGACGAGTGGCACACCGACATCACTTTTTCACCGGAGCCGCCACTGCTGTCCATTTTGAAAATCGTCGAGTGTCCAGAGGTAGGCGGGGATACCATGTGGACCAGCCTATATGCTGCGTTCGATGCACTCTCGGCTCCTATGCAGGAGCTTTGTGAAAGCCTGACTGCGCTACATGATGCGACGCCACACAATCGCCCGGAAAAAATGGCAATTCACCCCATGGTGCGCACTCATCCAGTTACTGGCCGCAAAGCGCTTTACGTGAACGAGCACTTCACCCGGCGCATCGTGGAGATGAGTCCGGAAGAAAGCGCAGCGCTACTCGGGTTTTTGACACGGTGGGTGCAGAAGCCGCAGTTTACTGTGCGCTATCGCTGGCAGCCGAACACGGTGGGAATTTGGGACAATCGCTGCACCCAGCACTACGTACTCAACGACTTTCAAGGTGAGCGGATCATTCAACGGGTTACGGTAATGGGTGACAAGCCTGAAGGCAGGGCACCGCGTTGGGAGCCATTCGTCCGTCCGGGCTTTAAGTCTGCCACCAGCAATCACGATCGGCAGTTGCAAAGGTTTCTTGAAGGCCGCCCCTACAGAGTCGGCCATCTGGAGAATTAGTGCTCAGCAGTGCAAACGCGCTGCTAAGTCGCTAGCCATTACCCACCACGCCAGAGCTGCGCAGCTCGCTGATCTCTGCCGCGCTCAAACCAATGTGCTGCAAAATGCTATCGGTGTGTTCGCCCACTGAGGGAGAGATGCCTCGTGGGCGTACCTCACTGCGCGCAAAGCGCATGGGCACGTTTACCGTGCGATACGTGCCGTAGTCCGGGTGACTGAGCTCAGGAAACAGGCCAATGGCTTGCGCCTGGGGGTCTGCGGCCACTTCATGCAGTGCCAACACCGGGCCCCAGATGATGCCGTTCGCATCCAGGCGCGCGCCCCATTCATCACGACCATGCTCTGCCAGCTTGGCATCGATGAGTGCGACTAGATCGGCCATGTTGGCGTAACGGTCTTTGGCTTCTACGAAGCGCGAATCTTCCATGAGCGATTCCAGCCCCAGCGCTTTGCAGAACTTTGGCCATGCACTGGGTTCTGGGTTGTTCAGCACGATCCACTTGCCATCGCCGCAGGGGTAGCGGTTGGCAGTGGGGGTCAGCTGTTGTTGCCGGCGCCGGCGTCGGACCGGTGCGCGGTCGACGGCGGTGACGCCATAGTCCGTCGCCTGGGTCCAGACCGCGGTTTCGAATAGTGAGGTTTCGACAATTTGGAACTCACCGCTGCGTTCGGTAACCCGCAGCGCGGCGAGAATTGCCGCAACGAAGGCCAACCCGGTGGTGTGGTCGCCCTGGGCTGGGCGAGCCATGGGCACCGCGCCATCATCACCCTCGCGCATGGCATCGTAGAGCCCTGAGCGTCCAAAGAAGGCTGTAACGTCGTAGCCCGGTCGTTGGGCTTCTGGACCCTCGGTGCCGTAGCCAGTCAGAGTGGCATGTACCAAGCTTGGGTTAACGGCCTCTAAGCTGGCAGCGTCCAGACCGAACTTGGCTTGGCGTTGCGGCAACAGGTTGCACATGAATATCTGCGCGTTAGCTACCAGCTTGTGTACTAGCTGTTGGCCGTCAGGCTTGTCCAGCGCCACGCTGATAGACTGCTTGCCACGGTTGTCGACATCGAATTGCAGATCGTAGGCGACGATATCGCCTTCAACCTTGGGTTTTCGTGATAGTCCGCGCATGGGGTCGCCACCGGGTGGCTCGACCTTGATCACTTGAGCGCCCATATCAGCGAAGATCGCACTGGCGCTAGGCGCAGCCATCCAGCTTTCGATGGTGACGACGGTGACGTCCTGCAAAGGTCCGGACATGCATTGTTCCTCGCATTGATCTCGAGGATGCATGGTAGTGGTCGTGGCGTTAGCGGTCTACGCTTACCGCCGCCGCATCATGTCCTAGCTCTCGTTGGCCTGCCAATACGTTTTGGGATCAGCGGGATTGGTGAGCGCTATGTCACTAGCCGGCTGCTCGAACAGGACCTTAGGCATCACGATTCGGGGTGCAGTGACCTCCATCTCCTCGATGGCGTTGCGGCCGCGAACGGCTGCTTCGCTGGGGCTGCTGACTGCGGCTGGCATGGCCGCCGCAGTGGCAACTGCTTGCTCTACCGAACTTGTGCTGTGGTTTTGCTGTGATATTGCGCCGGCACCAAACCAAAGTACGGCAATGGCGATCAGAGAACCGGCGACGAGTAGCTGCACGCGACCGCGCTGATTGGAAGGTTGCATAAGAAAAACTTGGTTATGTCTGCGAGGCATTACTGCTTGCCCGTGGTTGAGTAATCGATGCAGCCATTAGGCTGACGCTTCGGTATTTCTCCATTTTGACGGTTTGCCGATGGTCAAGCTGTGCGTCAGTGCACGGAACGAAAGTCTCAATTAAGATCTTGGCGCATCTGCTCGAGTTTCTTGGTGCGTTCGTTTAGTCGATCAACTTCGGTGGTTGCCTGCTCCATGAGCGCACGACCGCCATCCGCATAGGCAGCGAATCCAGGAGTGGGAAGTTTGACAGCGGGTTTGCTGGCTGGCGTCAAGGCTTCGCCGTGCCAATCGTCATCCATGCGGGTGATCTTGTCCTGCACCTCGACTGGTTCAACAGCCTGACCTTCTGGAGGAGTCTCGCCAAACTGCCAGAGGCCATGCTTGTCCTGCCACTTAAATACCTGTGTTGGGGATTGCAGTGCTGCGGGTGTTGCATCGTCGATGACCGCATCGACGCTCATGATCGGTTTGCCACCGACGTTCAAAAAGAACGGCACGACCAGGGCGCCGATGACGGCGAGGGTGCATATGGTGAGGAAGAACTTCATGGCAGATCCCTATTGCAGATCCAAGCAGATGCCTTGCTAGGCTAGCTGATGCAGCACCCGCGGACAGTTAACGCCGCCGCAAAACCATCGTGATCTGGTAAGATTGCGGCCGTTTTTCACTTCGCGACGAGCGACCTGCCAAAGGTAAACGGGCACGATGCTGCTGGATCTACACACTCATTCGATCAAGTCCGATGACGGTCGGGCCAAGGTCAACAACTACTGCCAGTGGATCCGCTCCAGGAATCTCCCTTTGGATGGCTTCGTCTTGACGGAACATCGTCAGTACGACGAGGACTCGGACTACTCTAGCCTAGCCACAAAGCATGGCCTGGTGATTTTGAAAGGCAGCGAAGTTGAGACGGAATACGGCCACGTTTTGATCTTTGGGGTGACCTCTGAGCTGCGCGAAGCGTTTGACTTCACCAACATTCGATTGCCCCTGGCGGAAGTTGTCAGTGCCTGCGATGCCCATGGCGCGGTTGCGGTGCCGTGTCATCCAGGCCGACGCCGGGTTGGTATGTGCGCTCATCTCGAGACCTACGGGGTGCCGGAAGGCGTTCGCATCGTGGAAACACTGAACGGTGGTAGCCGTGAGGACGAGGACGAACGCGCTCAGCAAATGGCCACAACCTTAGGCTATCAAGGTATCGGCGGCAGCGACTCGCACATCGTTAGCCACATTGGGCGTTGCGCCACGCGATTCGAGACACCGGTGACCTCGATGGCCGATCTGGTCGCAGCCCTAAAAGCTGGCGCGTTTTCCGCAGAACGTTTGGAGGCAGCGCAATGATTGAGTTTTATCCGCCAACAGCGATGGACACGTTCGAATGGATCTAGAGGCGATTCGCAATGACTTCCTGCAACAGGTTTTCGATGAGACTCACTATGAGCCAGTTGCAGAAAAGCTGGCGATTTACGCAAAGGCCTGTGGTGAGCAGGCGCCCCAGTTTACTGATCCGGCGCACCCAGATTTTCAAGCAGCACCGACGTTTCCGTCTTCCTTGCATGCTGGCCGACGCCTACCGAAAAATTTTCCCAAGCTGCCGGGGCTCGGCATGGATGGCGGTAAGGCCGTCACTAATCACGCCCCCATTCGAGCCGGGGAGCCGCTTATCGGCCGTTCGCACATCGAAGACGTATACGCAAAGTCTGGCCGTAGCGGCACCATGACCTTTATCGTGCTGCGTATGAATCTCTACAATGCAGCAGAGGAATTGCTGGCAACAGCCGATACCAGCATGGTCATTCGTGAAAAACCCAGCAAAGGGGAGCAGGATTGATGGCCATTGAGACGCTCTCAGACGTGGAATTCGGTGCCGAGCTACCCCAATTCGACCCAGACACGGGCGTTGACAACGTGCGCCAGTTTGTTGAAGCCGCAGGTTGGGCTGCGCCACGCTTTACCGATCACGAAGCCGCTCGCAAGCAAGGCCTGCCAGGTGCGCTGGTGCCGGGCATTATGAGCCAAGGATTCCTCGCAGCGATGATCCACCGGTGGGCCCCTGCTGCCCAGATCGTTCACGTTGACACGGTGTTCCGCGCACCCGTGTTGGTGGACCAACCCTGCCACATTAGTGCCGTGGTGACGGATGTCGACGAGGATGAAGGCATCGTTGAGATCGATCTGACTGTGACCAACGATGCCGGCGAAACCCGAGTATTTGGTACAGCGAAAGTTGGCTTACCCGGCTAACTCGAACAGCGGCACACACAGCGATTCGTGCTCTTCCCAAACCAGCTTAACGGCCGCGCCTACCTGCAGCTGGGTGCTTGGGTCTTCCAGACCCACCACATTCGACAGCAGCCGCGGGCCCTCCGCTAGATCAATCCAAGCAACTGCGTAGGGTGCTTGGGTGCGAAAAAACGGATGGTAACTCTGGCGCACTATGCTGAAGGTATACACCGTACCTGCACCGCTGGCTGTTTTGATCTCGAGGTCGCTATTTACACAGCCGGTACAGTGCGCGCGCGGATACCAGATGATCGTTTCGCAGCTGCGGCATTGCTGATAGTTGAGTTTGCGATCTTTGGTGGCTTGCCAGAACGCTTGGGTGTCCAGCTCGTCGAGGCGGGGCAGCGGTCGGGTCGGTGTCTTATCTGTTGTTTTACTCATGTTTCGGACTAGTCCTTACCAAGAATAATGGTGCCTGCTGCGTGGCGGCTGCCGAGCATGCCGCCGTTGCCATGGGCCACAGCGAGCTTGGCATCTGGCACTTGAGACGTTGACTGTCCACGCAGCTGACGCGCGGCCTCGATCAATAGAAAAATGCCGCGCATTCCTGGGTGATTGGAGGATAGGCCGCCACCATCGGTGTTCAACGCGGGCCCGCCAGGTTGATCGAACTTTAGTCGTCCGCCACTGACCCAGGCTCCGCCTTCGCCCTTGGCGCAAAATCCCAGGTCTTCCAGCAGCGCTAACACGGTAATGCTGAAGGAGTCATAGATCATCGCGCTATCGATTTCTGACGGCTTAACGCCGGCCTCTGCGAAAGCCTCTGGCCCCGAGACCGCAGCAGCGCTAGTGGTAATATCGCGGCCGTTTTCTGGGTAGGCTGTCGCTTCCCCAGTACCCAGTATCCAAACGGGTGTGTGGGAACAATTGCGCGCAACCTCTGGACTGGCGATGACGACAGCTCCACCACCATCGGAAATCATGCAGCATTCCAATAGGTGCAGAGGATCAGCGATCATCCTGGAGTTCACCACATCATCCACCGTGGTTTCTCGGATGTCGACAAACTCCAGATCTGTCATCGCTTGAACCGCTTGCGGATTGCGCATGGCGTGATAACGGGTGGCGACAGATATTTCCGCCAGCTGCTCGCTGCTGGTACCGTAGTCATGCATATGCCGGCGCGCTGCCATAGCGTAGTTTGCCACCAGAGTCATGCCGGCAAACGATTCCATGTTATCGGTAGGGTGACGACTGCCGCCACGAGCGCCAACACCGATTGCGGTAGCGTTGCTGTGCGCAGTGGAGCCATAAGTTAAGAGTGCGACGCTGGCTTTGCCCGAGGCAATGTCTCGACGAGCGTGGGCGGCGTGGTATTCGTAGGAGCTACCACCTACGCCGGTGGTGTTGATGACCCGCGGCTTGATGCCGAAGTATTCGCACAACGTTAGCCCGGCCATGCCACCGCCTTCACCTGCATCGTAGACAGCATCCACATCGGACCAGCTTAGTCCGGCATCGGCGAGCGCTTTGGCTGCGCTTGCCGCTTTGATCTGCAGGGGCGAGAGGGTGCCTTCTACATCTCGCGAAGGAAATTCATGAATGCCGACAATGGCGGCAATGCGTTCGCTAACCACCCTCAAACTTCCATGGGCTTAAGCAATTTCGGCCAGCTAGGCATACTTTCCGCCATGGCCTCGCCGATCTCGGCGACAGTGTAGGGCGCATCCGAGCCTTCTTTTTGGGCGATAACGTCGACCTGCCAGGACAACAGTGAAACGCGATTGCCACCCACCGCAAACTGCCGACCGGTGACTTTGCTGGCGTCGTCGCTGCAAAGCCAAACCACTGGTGGTGAGACCTTTTCTGGTGCCAGCCGATCCTCAACGCCATCGGGCATGATGTCTTCGGTCATTCGTGAAAAAGCGGCTGGTGCCAAGGTGTTCACGGTAATGTTGTACTTACGACCTTCTAAGGCCAGAACACGAGTCATGCCAGCGATACCGGCCTTCGCTGCGCCATAGTTGGCTTGCCCAAAGTTGCCGATCAAACCCGAAGTAGAACTGGTCATAATGAATCGACCGCCTTCGCCCTGGGCAACCATCTGATCCCAGGCGGCTTTGGTAACTAAATAGGAACCTCGCAGATGAACGTCGACGACTGCATCCCATTGGTCGTCGGTCATGTTCTTGAAGGACTTGTCGCGCAGAATGCCTGCGTTGTTCACACAGATGTCTAGCTTGCCGAAGGTTTTTACCGCGGTTTGTACCATCGCCTTGGCATCTTCTGGATTGGTCACAGAGCCGTAGTCGGCTACAGCTTGCCCACCGGCTGCCTTGATCTCTGCGACTACCGTATCAGCCATGCTGGAGCCAGCACCGGTTCCGTCTCGGGAGCCGCCAAGATCGTTTACGACCACGCTTGCACCCTCCTGGGCAAGCAGCAGGGCGTGACAGCGACCCAACCCTCCACCAGCTCCCGTGACCAGTGCGACCTTGCCTTCTACTGCACCCATTGCTTTGTTTCTCCCGAGTTAAATAAAAAAATGTGGCCAGATAATCGGCCAATTATGCTGCCGAGCAGTGGCAGTGCTCAGATTTGCACGTCGTCGGAGACGTCGCGCACGAATAGGGGTTCGATATCCAGCGCTGCCTCATCTGCGGCCATCTCGGCGTCGGACGGTGCGCGTAGAGGTTCGGCAGCGGCTTCCAGCAATGCTGGCAATAAGGTTGCATCGCTGGTGGTGTTCAAAAACAGGCCTGGCCTAGCGAGCACAAAGTGCACTGCCCGTTGCAGTGCTGCCGGTTCGCGAATTGGTTTGTACCAACTAAAGCGCTTGTCTGTGTCGGCATCGCTCCAGCGCCGCAAGGCTACTGCCTTAATGGTTTGCACGGCCACCTGTTGGCTTTGGCACAGGTTATAGAGCGATTCGAAATCTGCCGCGTACTCGGGATTGCTCATCATGCTGAAGTTGTAAGGCAGTAGCACCGAAGCAAAGTCGAAGGCGGCCAAGGATTTTGCGTGCATAGCGGCAATGTAGGTGCCGTGGCCCGTGACCCCGATGTGCTTAACCAGACCTTCACGCTGGGCTTGCTGTAGCGCTTCCACCGCGCCGCCTGGTCCCAACGCCGTTTTCCAGTCTGATTCCTGGGCCAGATTGTGCAGCTGTATCAGATCCACCTGGTCGACTTCGAGTCGCCGCAAAGAGCGTTCCAGTTCTGCGCGAGCGCGATCGGCGGTTCGTTGGCCTGTTTTAGTGGCGAGGAAGAAATCCTTGCGGCGGGTTTTCAAAAACGGTGCTAAGCGCAGCTCCGAGTCGCCGTAGCTGGCCGCGGTGTCGATGTGGTTCAGACCATAATCGTCGAGCAGTTCTAAGGTTTTCTCGGCTCTTTCGGGCTTCATGCCACCGAGCGCAGCCGCGCCGAAGATGATTCTGCTGCTTTGGTGGCCCGTACGGCCAAAGTCAATGCGCTCGATCATCGATCCGGTTCCTTAGTTGCTGGTGATTCGTCATAGACCTGCACCGCGTTGATTAACGCCAACGACTCGTTTAGCGCACCGCTGCGAAAGCCCTTCAGATCCATGGCGACGAAGGTATAGCCGAGGGCGGTCAGAGTTTTATGAATAGCGCTGTGGTGGCGTAGCGCCCGATCGAATTCTTCCGGTAGCAGTTCCAGGCGCGCAACGGTTTCGTGGTGGCGCACCCGAAACTGGGTAAAGCCGAGTGTGGTCAAGAATTCTTCCGCCGCTTCCACCTGGGCAAGCTTGCCTTCATCGATGGCGGTACCGTATGGAAAGCGGCTGGAAAGACACGCCGCTTGGGGCTTTTGCGCGTTCTCTAAACCCAAATGGGTCGCTAGTGCTCGAATATCGGCCTTGTTGAATTGGGCTTCGATCAGCGGTGAACGAACGGAAAAATTCTCGGCAGCAATTAGGCCAGGGCGATGGTCGCCAAGGTCGTCGGTGTTGGTGCCATTAAAAATGGTGTCGATCTGTTCATTTTCTGCGATTTTGGCCAGCGCCTCGTACAACGAGGTCTTGCAATAGAAGCAGCGATTCGTCGGGTTGGCGCGATAGTCGGTTTTTTGCAGTTCATCGGTGTAGATCACCCGATGACTCAGGCCCCAGTCCTGGGCCAGTCGCTGAGCCAGCTCGAGGTCGCTGCGTTTCAAAGCAGCCGAGCCAGAAGTTACGGCTACGGCTCGGTCGCCCAGGACCTTGCCGCTGACGAAGGCCACTAGCGAACTGTCGATGCCGCCGGAAAAAGCGATGACGGCCCGCTCGCTGCGATTGATCGAGCTGCGCAGCGCGTCGTACTTGCTGCTCAGCTCAGCGGATAAGGGGGCGGTATTCATAACCGTTGATGCTACAGCCGATTGATCATGGTCGCCAGATAGCCGGCGCCGAAGCCATTGTCGATATTGACGACGCTCACTCCAGAAGCACAGCTGTTGAGCATGCCCAGTAGCGCAGTCAGGCCGCCAAACGAGGCTCCGTAACCGACGCTGGTGGGTACCGCAATCACCGGTTTGTCCACTAGACCACCAACGACGCTGGGTAGCGCTCCTTCCATGCCAGCGATGACGATGACCACTCGCGCTGCTCGAATGGCTTCTAAGTGGGCAAAAAGACGATGAATACCGGCAACCCCAACATCGTTGAAACGCTCGACCCGCTGACCATAAAACTCACAGGTGAGTGCGGCTTCTTCAGCAACCGCGCTGTCGGAAGTACCTGCCGAGATGACCGCGATACTGGTAGTTTGCGGGGCTTGCACAGTGCCGGAACTTTGCTGCCAGATGAGTTTCGCCAGGGGGTGGTATTCGGCATCGGGCAGTCGCGCCTGTACCGCGGCGAATTTCGCAGCATCAGCCCGGGTAATAAGCACGGGCTGATCGTTAGCAATCAATGCCTGGGCAATGTCTGCCAGCTGTTCTGGCGTTTTGCCCTCGCCAAACACCACTTCGGAGGCGCCCGTGCGCGCAGCGCGATCCAGGTCCAGGGTTGAATGCCCGAGTTGCAGCGCTGTTCCCGTTCGTTCAGAGGTCGCTGCGGTTTGGAGCTGCACTGCGGCTTGGGCGGGTGTTACTTTGCCCTCGGCAACCGCCTGCAACAGCTCTGTTAGATCTGCATCTACCGGTGGTTTCTGTACGTTCATAGGTCGGACAAAGTCGGTTTGAAGCGATCGCGAAACCACTGTCCAACCTCGAGAGTGAGTTGTTCCCGGGTTGCCAGATAGCTTGCCCCATTATTGCAGTGAGCCATTACATCGTCGTGCTCCACTTTGTACCGTGCTTGGCCACCTTTGAGGGTAACGACCTTGACTCGTACCTGGCCAAGGCTCGTGGATACTTGGTGTTCCGTGCGTGGCAGCATTGTCTTCTGCACCTCATGGGTACGCACCCCGATACTGGACGAGTGTTGGAACACCGCCGCTAAGATCTGCTCGCGCATCTGCGGCTGCATCAGTACCGTCAGCTTGAGGCCAGTGCGTTGCTTTTTCATGCTCACCGGGACCACATCAACATCCAAAGCGCCTGCGTTCCAAAGGGCTACGAGTAGGGGTGCGCTGGCCTCAGGAGACATGTCATCGATGTTGCAGACCAGTTCGATGTTGGCTTCCTGCAAGTAGTGCTTGCTGTCAGCGGCCGATTGGCTCGAGCTGTGCCCCTGGCTGACTCGCAAGACGTTCGCTACTTCGAAATCCTTCTGGCCTACGCCGTAGCCAATTGCTTCGACGTTGAGGGTCTCAGGCAAAGTAAAATCGGTGACCACGGCCTTGAGTATCGCGGCACCGGTCGGCGTCGTGGCCTCACCCTTAACCCGACCATAGTGGCAAGGAACATTTTGTAGTAGTGCGGCGGTGGCTGGTGCCGGTACGGGCAACAGGCCATGCTCACAACGTACTGTGCCACTCCCAACTTCCACTGGGCCGCAGTACACCCGTTCGGGCGCCAGATATCCAATACACAGGGCTGCGGCGACCACATCGACAATGGCATCTGTCGCACCAACTTCGTGGAAGTGGACAGATTCCACCGAGATGTCGTGCACGCCGGCTTCTGCTTCGCCAAGGCGTTGGAAAATGTCCAGCGCTAGCGCCTCAACTTCGGCGGGGTAGCCTGCGTTTTGAATGATGTCGACTATGTGCCGCAGGTGTCGGTGCGGTTTTGCCGCCTGCTCATCAATGAGGACACTGGCTCGGGTGCCGCTGATGCCCTTTCGCTTGTCTCGTTCAACGCGCAGCTCAAACTCGCTATGGATTGGCAATTGCCACAGCTGTTCCCGCAGCAGCGTTTCTGGAACACCCAGATCCAGCATGGCACCGATGTGCATGTCACCGCTTATGCCGGAGAAGCAGTCGTAGTACAGCGTTCCGCTCACGCTTAGGCCAGCATTCGATGGGTCGGTGCGCACAGCTGATCAATGCTCAGACCGTGGGGGCAGGCGCTCTGGCAAGGCTGGCCATCACAGCCTAAGCAGGCAGCGGCGTTGTTCGCTATGCCCTGATATTCACTACGCGCGAAGGCCAAGTCACCATAATCCGTGGCGTACATGCGGGTGCGCAATACATCCGCGATGTCCACGTTGTAGGGGCAGCTGCCTTCGCAACTGTTGCAGGCGTGCTTGCAGTAGCTCGCGCCATTGAGCGCAGCGTATTCCCTAAGCAGTAACAGGTCTCCGCTCGCCAGTTCGTTTGCGCCGCTCGCCCCTAGGTATTCATCAATCTGTGCTGTGTCGGTCATTGAAACGATCAGTGCATCGACGTCGGCGTTGCTCAGAGTCCAGCGAAACGCGGCCTGGGCGAAGGTGTTGCCCTGAGACTCGTAGGCTCGCATATCGTTTAGGCGGGCGCCCATTAGGGTCTTCATGGCGATTACGCCTATGCCCTTGGCTTTGGCTTGCGTCAATGCGCGGGGTAGATCGGGTTGCGTCGCAACGAAGTCAAAAGATCGAGTAACAGACTCGTAGAATTTGGGGTCTTGTCCGAAGTTGTAGCCAACGAGAACCACGTCGACCAGGGCGTTCTCAATAGCGAAGTCCAGCGTCGGCACCAGGCGCCCGGCGTGACCGGAGATGCCGGTATAGCCAATTTTTCCTTGCTGTTTGGCCAGCGTGACAAATTCAAACCATTCGTCGTTCTGAAGTCGGCCAACGTCGTTGACCGCGTGATTGAAGTACAGCTCGATGTGCTCAGTTTGCAGCCGACGTAACGAACCCTCCAGGTCGCTCATCATCTGTTGGCGCCCGCTGCTAGCCCCTGCGAACTGTTTTGAAGCGAGGATTGCCTGGTCGCGCTTGCCTTTCAGCGCACGCCCGAGGGTGCGCTCTGATTCGCCATTGGTATAGCTTTCGGCGGTATCGAAATAGTTAACTCCAGCGCCCAAGGCATGTTCTACCAATGTCTCCTCGCCACTACGCAGGCGGCTTGCGCCGAAAGAGATGTCCGAAATCTTCAGGCCTGTTCGGCCTAAGGAACGGTAGGCTTCGATGGTTCCTGCTGTCGGCGTTTGTGCTGAAGCAGTGGTAGGCAGCAAGCCGGCACCGAGCCCTGCCAGCGTTCCACCTTTGACGAACTCGCGCCGCGACGGGTGTCCAGCTTGATTGCTGGGCCCTGGCTTAGGATTGTTAGATCGACTCATGAGGACGCTCACGCATTGGAGTAGGGGCAGGTTACTCCCCCGCAAAGCGAGCGTCGACGTCGTAGGTGCTTAGGCTAAAAGCGCCGGGTGAGGCGCAAGCCGTCTTTGGATACAGACACCTGGTTTGCCTGTTTTTGCCAGACCAGGGTAAGGCCAGAGTCCATGCCGCGTTGGCGACCAAAGAACCAGCGTTCGCCCACGCGCCAGCCAGTAACTTTGGTCTCGTGGTCGAGGTGGTAGTGATTAACCCCAAGCGCGTAGGCTTTACCGAGACGCACGTTAAAGCCGTCTGCTGTGGCACTCATCGAGCTTGGTTCAAGCGCCAGCGCACTGATGGGCTCAGCGGCTATTGACGGCAGTGTAAGACAAGACAGCAAGCACGCGACGCCCAGCAACTTGGGGCGCGAGCGGCGTCCGCTGTCCTGTCGGTTTGGGTAGTTTGTGCGTTTCATTGTCGTCTCGGAACCGTGATCCGGGTTATGCGATGGGTCCCATCTTGCCGTTTCAGTCTGCGGGACTGACGGAGGAACAATGGAGGGCTGTAAGATCAATTTTGAATTAGAAATGATCTATAACTAATTGTAATATAAGAAAATAAATGAACCTAGAATGAGTCTAGTAACGCCTGTGTAAGTCCTCAATGCGAGCCTTCTGCAGTTTTATGCGTCTGTAGGAGGGATTGCCATATCTCTCTGTGAGGGATTCGTCAGGGTGGTTACTGTTGCTTGCCTCCGGGTAAGCTGGCCCCAGGTTTATTCAACTGCACAATGTTGGGCGGAATTTTTAGTCTATGAGTGAACGAGTGGAGAGCGGTGTACCGCTATACGAGGCCATGAGTACATTGCGCGCAGTACGGCGACTGCGCACAGACCCACTGCCAGCGGCGCAACTACAAAGAATATTGCAGGCCGCCGCCTGGGCACCTTCCGGTGGCAATGTGCAACCCTGGCGGGTGGTGGTGGTGCAGGACCAGGGCAAGCGCCAGGCCTTGGGGGATCTATATCGCCCTCTGTGGCAGCAGTACGGTGCGGGAGCTCGGAAGCAGCTCGAACGCTTGCAGGGTGAGGCCAGGGCCAAACAGGAGCGCATGCTCAAAGCCGCCGACTATCTTGGCGAGCACATGGGTGAGGCGCCGGCGATTCTCGTCTTTTGTTTCAACCCGCAGAATATGGCCATCACCGACGCCGATCTTGCGCGACCCTCGGTGGTGGGTGGCGGCTCGGTATATCCTGCCGTGCAAAACGCCATGCTGGCCTGCGTGAGTGAAGGCGTCGGCTGTACCTTGACTACGTTGTTATGTTACGAAGAGCAGGCGGTGAAATCGGCGCTGGCGATCCCGGACCCCTGGTATTGCTGCGCATTTATGCCAATCGGCTACCCTCAAGCCCGTGGTCACGGTCCGATTAGTCGACGGCCGGTAGAAAAATTGGCCTTTGCCGACACTTGGGGCGAACCGTTCCGGGAATAGGCGTTACTATTTCTCATCGCCGCTTTGATTGATGGGGGGTTCCGTATGTCGGATCCAATGGTCGTAGATGTGTTCTGGTCATTTCGCAGCCCCTGGTCGTACTTGGCGACCCCGAGACTGCGTGCGCTGGCTGAGCAGTTCGAAGTACAGGTGCGCTTTCGCCCGGTGTATCCCATTGCCATTCGCACACCGGAGTTTTTTGCCAACGCCCCAGCGCAGTGGCCGGGTTACCTGATGCGAGATGCCAAACGTGTCGCCGAGTTCTTGGGTATGCCGTACGTTTGGCCTAATCCGGATCCTGTGCAGAGCCAGATGACCGATGGCCGCGTGGATTACAGCGTTGACCAGCCCTACATTCATCGTTTGACCCGCTTAGGGGTGCTGGCGGAGGAGCAGGGGCGCGGCATAGAGTTTGCCGACGAGGTTTCTCGTACTATTTGGGGAGGTACGGCAAACTGGCACGAGAGCGAGCACTTAGCCAACGCGGTACAGCGCGCTGGATTGGATCTTGCGAAGATGGATGCGGTGTTGGAGCAGCGGGTTGCTGAACTCGATGCCGCCATTAGTGCGAATCAAGCGGCCCATCACGAAGCCGGACATTGGGGCGTGCCGACCATAGCGTTTCGCGGCGAGCCGTTTTTTGGCCAGGATCGTTTGGACTTGCTGCAATGGCGACTGCAGCAAAATGGTCTGCGACCACGAAAGAGTTAGTTCATTCACTGTTTGATTAATTGGAGAAAGAGCATGGCGAACGCCGCATTGGATGCTGCGCAGGAAATTCTGCGCGGTAAAGTTGATCAGCCCACAGAGCCTACCGACTGGCTAGAGATGACCCAAGAGCGAATCAATCAGTTCGCCGACGCGACGCTGGATCACCAGTGGATTCACATTGACCCAGAGCGAGCGAAGGCGGGCCCGTTCGGCGCGCCAATTGCGCATGGGCAGCTAACCCAGTCCATCATGATGTTTTTGCCCGGTGGTGCGGACATCGGCATTCCGGCTCTTGATGGCGTTAAGCTGGGCATCAACTATGGCTGGAACCGAGTGCGATTTCCGTCACCAGTGCCTGTCGGCGCCAAAATTCGCACCCGCGGTTGTATTAAATCGGTAGAGGCCAAAGGAGAGATGCTCGAAGTAGTGAATGAGCTGACCTGTGAAATCCAAGGCTCAGATAAGCCAGCCTGCGTGGGCGAGAGCGTATTGCGCATGGTGTTTTGAGGTCAGTACTTGGGCGCGGGCGCTGCATTGTTGCAGCCCCCGTCAGCAAGGAGCGCCGAGCTAGCCGCTAGTGCTACGCAGCGTTCTCGATTCGTAGTGAGTCACGCAATTCGCGCTTGAGAAACTTACCGGAGGCATTCCTCGGCAGCGGTTCGCTCAATAGCCAGATGAATCTCGGCACCTTGTGCTTGGCGATTTTGTCGGCGCAATGGGCTCGCAGGGCGTCTGCGCTTATCGCGCTATCAGGTTGGCAAACAACGGCCGCCGCAACTTCTTCCCCCAGGCGATCATCGGCTACGCCGAACACGCTGCACTCGGCAACCTCATCATGGGAGAACAAAGCGGCTTCCACCTCCGCGCAGTAAACATTTTCGCCGCCGCGCAGAACCATGTCTTTGAGGCGGTCGACGATGAAGATGAAGCCGTCCTCGTCCAAACGAGCAATGTCTCCGGTGTGTAGCCAACCATCGGTGATTGACTCGGCCGTTGCTTCGGGGCGGTTAAGGTAGCCTTTGATCACACAGCTCCCTCGAACCCAGAGCTCTCCCAATTCTCCCTGGGCCAATGCTTCACCATCGGCGTTCACCACTTTAGTTTCGAAATTGGGCATTGCCGGACCGGCGCTGTCTGGCTTATCGACAAAGAAATCACCGGAGATGGAAGTGATAATGCCGCAGGTTTCGGTCATGCCGTAGCCAGTATTCGGGCGAGCGGTGGGCACTGTTTGGTCGATCTTCCCGACCAGATCCGGCTGTAGCTGCGCGCCACCTCCGCCCAGAGTCTGCAATGTGGAAGTGTCGTACTTGTCGAAGTCGGGGTGATTGATGATCTCGCGAGCCATGACTGGCACGCCGGTCATGGCAGTGATGCGCTCCTTTTCGATCTGTTGCAGTGCCTGTTCTACATCCCAGCGGTACATGTGCACCATTTTGCCGCCGTTTGCCGTGAGTGGATGGGCAACGCAGTTATTAGCGGTCACATGAAACAGGGGCGTGGTAATCAACGCCGCCGGCTGCGGCAGCTCGGCTGGGTCTGGCACGGGCTGGCCTCTGAGTTCTGCCACCATGGTGGCCAAGGCACCGGCAAATCCCAGATTCATCAAATTCGATACACAGCCGCGATGGGTGAGCTGGGCGCCTTTGGGGCGTCCGGTGGTGCCTGAGGTATAGAAAATACAAGCGTCATCATCGGGATCGATCTGTACTTCGGGAAGAGACCCTGGGGTCTGCAGAAGCTCCGAAAAGGTTACTGCGCCAGGGAAAACTTCTGGCTCACAGCGCACCGCAACCACTGTGGTGGACGGTATTTCCGATCGCAGGGGTTGTAGCCGCTGCAGCCGCTCGGTATCTGCAATCAATACTTTCGGCGTCGCGTCCTGCAGGCCGTAAACCATTTCGGCGCCGACCCACCAGGCATTCATGCCAACGCTCGCAGCACCAATGCTCACTGTGGCCCAATAGCACAGCAACCATTCAGGGTAGTTGCGCATGGCCAGCGCAACGCGATCGCCGGGGGCAACCCCATGCTCCACCAGCCAGTTGGCAATGGCGGCAACCTGAGCATGAGCGTCGGCGTAGGTCCAGCGCTCGTCTTGAAAAACCAAATATTCCTGCTCAGCGTGTACGGCAGAACCGCACCAGACGTCGCGCAGGCTTGCCGGTGCATTTAGGTAGCTCTTCAGTGCAACACCGCGCACCTCTACTTGAGTGATCTCAAACGGAGCGCCCGGTGCCGTGAGTGTTGCCCAGGCATTGCGCATGTGTTCATAGATCGTGGCTGTGTTGTCCTGTGGCATCTTGCCTCCCCTTGGTTGAGTTGGATTATCGTAAACAAATAGCGACCTGAGCGTGAGTGATTATGCGAGCTGCTGGTCAGGTGGGTGCTTACAATTTGCTTTCATTCACCGTATCCTGAGGCTTCAAGGAGGAAGACATGGCTGGTCAGTATCACGCAGTATCCATACGGTCTGGACCAAGAAGCTGCACTGCATCGAAACGAATAAAAGACGTACGGTTTTTGTCTCTAGAAGCCCCTTCGATTCCATTGGATGGTTGCCCGAATCCCCGCGATTGTCGTTGTCGCTATCGTCACCACGAAGACCGTCGGGACGGTCCGCGTCGCGACAGTGACGTTGGCCTACCTGGCGTGTTCTGGACGTTGGACGAGCGTCGAGAAGCCTCTGTAGGACGTCGCGCTGCGGATCGCTCCGCCGCCTGATGCGCCTGCAGTTTTTTGGCGCTGCGGGTGAAGTCACCGGTTCCTGCCACATCATTGAGTGCAATGGCCAGCGCATTCTGCTCGATTGCGGCATGATTCAAGGTGGTCGACGTAGCGAAGCGCGCAACCGTGAGCCTTTTCCGTTTGATCCTCGGGAAGTGGACGCCGTGGTGCTTAGCCATGCACATATTGATCATTCTGGACGCCTGCCGCTGCTGCTCAAACGCGGCTTTTCGGGGCCGATTCACGCCCACAACGCCACTTGTGACCTGGCTGAAATTCTGCTGGAGGATTCTGCCTATATCGCTGCCAGTAGCACCCGGCGCGAAAACTCGCGTCGGCAGAAAAACGGCGAGCCAGAAATATCACCGCTGTACGAACTCGAAGATGCCGAAGCAGCGCTGAAGTGTTTCGTTGGTCACCCTTACCGGCAACCAGCACTCATCGCCCCGGGCATTGAGCTTGAGTTCCAAGATGCAGGGCACATCATGGGGTCCTGCGTGGTACGGGTCACACTGACGGAAAACAACGTACGTAAGCGCTTGGTATTCAGTGGTGATCTAGGACAATTTGATACCCCAATCTTGAACGACCCAGTGATGCAAGACGATGCCGATATCGTACTTATGGAAAGCACCTATGGCAGCCGCAATCACCGCAATCGCATGGACACCATAGAAGAGCTGGGCGAGATCATAGATGTAGCCGCGCGCGAGGGTGGGGCGATCCTGATTCCCGCGTTTGCCGTTGGTCGTAGTCAGGAGATTCTCTACCACCTGGGCAAAAATTTTGATGCTTGGAGTCTATCGCGCTGGCAGGTATTTCTAGACAGTCCGCTTGCGATCAAGACCAGCCACATCTATTGGGATTACCCGCACCTCTACGATTCCGAAGCCACCCGCTTGCGGCGTGAGACCAATCCCATGCCCATGCTGAAGAACCTGCACATGAGCAGAACCCGGGATGACTCCATGGCGATAAACGCACTGGATGATCACGCCATCGTCATCGCTGGTAGCGGTATGTTGAATGGCGGCCGCATGTTGCACCATCTCAAGAAACGCTTAGATCGTCGCCAGACCAAGCTTTTGTTCACCGGCTACCAGCCACCAGGATCCTTAGGGCATAGGCTAATCGAAGGTGCTGACCGGGTCCGCATACATGGCCAGTCCATCGACGTCCAGGCACAGATGCACACCCTCGGCGGACTCTCAGCCCATGGTGATCAGCACGACTTGCTGCAATGGTATTGCTCATTCAAGTCCCGACCGCCGTTGTATTTGGTTCACGGCAACCCCGACGCTGGCCAGGCTTTCGCTGCGCGAGTGCGCAGCGAAGTGGGTGGGCGGGCGTACTTGACCGAACCCGGCATGAGTGTGGATTTGGCTGACCTCTAGCAAACGTTGTTTGCGCCCTGCAGCTATACCTCAGCCTTCATCAATTGCAGTTTCTTTTGGTAGCGGGTCTGCACGAGGTCGGTCAACACCAGCACGAAGATCACAAAGTAGAACGTGGTCTTGGTCATAGCGTGGATTGGCTCGCCGAAAATTGTCATCTCGGCCAAATGGGCGCCGTCGGTCAGCAACATGATGCCGACCACAAACAGAATGAACAGGCCTAAGACTTCGTACATTCGATTCTTCTGCAAAAAGCCCGATACTCGATCTGCTAGCCAGATCATGAGTGCCCCACCGATACAGATGGCGACAGCCATGACGATGAAGACGTCGGTAAGCGCCATCGCACTGAGAATCGAGTCGATGGAGAAGATGGCGTTCATAATAACGATTGTGGTGATGACCATAGCCGCAGACTTAGTACTGCCTTCTGTGTGCGCTTCTTCCTCCAACGTCATCATGTGCATCACTTCTTTGGTACTCGTGTAGAGGATGAAGATGCCGCCAATTAGCACGATCAATGCATGCAGGTTGAAGTCCGCCTGAATAACGTCGGTTATGTGGATGGTGAAAAGTGACTCCTGAAACAGCTCGATGACACTGACCAGCAGGAACAGTAGCACTATGCGAAGCGCTACTGCCAAGGCGATGCCAAGGCGTCGGACCATGCGCTGCCGATCAGCGGGTGCACGCTTCGACTCGAGGGAAATATAGAGCAAGTTGTCAAAGCCCAGTACGGCCTGGAGCAGGACCAGCATCGCCAGAGTCAGTAGGTTTTCCAGGGTAAACAGTTCCATCGAAGGTCCTTATATCTTGGCCAAGCTGCGGTCCGATTGACCTATTTGAGCGCAGCGGCAGAGGATGGCGACTCTGGCCGGCACTGACAAGTACCGACGGTGCCCGTAGCAGGACTATCTCAGCCCGGCAACGGTAATGCCGTGGTGGATTTGATGCACTCCATGGCGAATGATGAAGAGACGTCGCTCAGTGGTGCCAAAGCGATGAGCGTTTTGTAGACGCGATCGTAGTCGGCGATGTCCCGGACCACGACTTTCAATAAGTAGTCGGTATCGCCGCTTAGACGGTAGAACTCCATCACTTCCGGAACAGCAGATACCCCTCTTGCGAACTGTTCCAACCAGCGCTCGTTGTGTTCGGTAGTGCGCACGGAGACAAAGACGGTAACCGGCAGGTTGAGTGCTTGCCGATCGAGCAACGCGACCCTCGCCGCAATTACTCCGTCATCCTCCAGGCGTTTAATTCGACGCCAGCAGGCATTGGCGGAAAGGCCAACCCGATCGGCTAACTCGGCATTGGTGAGGTCCGCTTGAAGCTGCAGGTGGTGCAGGATCGCGCGATCCAGTCGATCTAGTTGCACAGTGGCCATGCCAATAGTGTCTCAGTGAAGCGGATATACGGACGATCGGCTCTGTCGATCGTGTAAGCCCTGCGAGTTGCTTGACTCAAAGATAGATATTACCAATCAAGTTTCTGAAATATAAAGGGTTTGTTTGTTAGGGCCGTTCGAAGGCGGAAGCCGCCTAGGTTTTGCGTTGCAGTAGCGCGCGAAATGTTGCGGTGACAGATGCTGATAGTCCCCCACATTTGTCTCACGACCCTTGACAGGCTCAGCGAGCAATTCTAAAAAGGCGCGTACTGACTGAGAACCTTGACCTCTGTTGTTTGTGAGTACGATCCAGTGCCCAAGCGTAAAAGAGACAGCGGCGACGATCCGGTAGTTGTAACGGCTGCCGAACCGGTAGCTGATGAGGAAGACATCGAAGATTCAGCTGCGCAGTTGGATGAAGATGCGGAGCTCGATCTGGATGGCGAGTTCGAGGAAGAATCGGGCATTGACCTTGGCACTAGCTATGGTCAAGGTAGCGGCCCAGAGCCCACTATTCGCCGAGCCTTAGAAGAAATGCGAGAAGCGCGGCGCATGCGGGATGACCTGGATTACCTAGACGTAGACGACTGAGTCAGTACTCATCAAAAGCCACTCGAATGCATCCAGTAGCGCCATGCAAGTCGCGCCCGTGCGAGACCTATTGCTGGTCGGTGGCGGCCACGCCCATGTTCAGGTGCTGCGCCGCTTCGGCATGGAGCCAGTGCCAGGCGTGCGCTTGACCCTAATTGCGCGGGAGCCGCACACGCCCTATTCAGGCATGTTGCCAGGCTACGTTGCCGGCCACTACGATTACGACGATATTCACATTGATCTCGGACCTTTGGCGCGTTTCGCCAATGCCCGCTTTATTGCCGATAGCGTTGAAGGCATGGATCTTGAGCAACGCCACGTGACCTTAGCAAACCACCCGCAACTGCGTTTCGATGCTGTGTCGTTGAACATTGGCGCCACCCCAAAGGCCGTGGCTGCAGGTGCAGTGGCGACGACGGTGAAACCCATCGGTCAGTTCCTGCCAAAATGGCGCGAGAGCCTGAGCAATTTGGCAGACAAAGATCGAATCTTGTTGCTGGGTGCGGGGGCGGGTGCAGTAGAGCTCGCCATTGCCATGCGCGCTGTGGTGCCGGCCTCCGTGGGCATTGGCTTGGTTGGTGATACATTGCTGCCGGGTTGGAACGAACGGGCTCGCAAACGGGTCCGTGATGTTTTAGTAAAACGCAAAGTTGGTTTGATGGAGTCTGAGCGGGTTGTCAGCATCGAGGGCGATACGGCATTAACCCAGTCTGGGCAACAGCTGCTTGCGGAACACTTCTTCGATGTAACCGGAGTGCGGTCGCCGGACTGGCTGCAGCAAACAGGCTTGCTGCTTGATGACCAAGGGTTTGTTCGAGTAGACGGCCATCTGCGCTCGCTGTCTCATCCGCAACTCTTTGCCGCCGGAGACATCGCTCATCTGGAGGGCCAAGAGCGGCCCAAGTCCGGTGTCTTTGCGGTTCGAGCGGGTCCGGTGCTAGCAAAAAATTTGGCACGCCTGTGGAGTAACCAACCACTAGTGCGATACAGGGCGCAACGCCATGGTTTGGCGTTGCTGGGCACCGGCGACGGTCAAGCTTTGGGTGCACGTGGAGCTTTTACCATTCAAGGTGTTTGGGTTGAGCGCTTGAAGCAATGGATTGACCGGCGCTTCATGCGTCGCTTCCAGGCGCTACCACAAATGCCGCCTGCTGCGCTGCCTGACCACTTGCAGGAGACTGTGGCAGCAGAGATCCCCGACCCTATGCGTTGCGGAGGCTGTGGTGGCAAGCTCGGCGCGCAACCGCTGGCTCGAGCTTTGGCGCGATTGCCGATCCAGCAACATTCGGACCTGTTGCTTGGCATGGGCGATGATGCAGCGCGCCTGCGGGTCTCGGGCTCGACAGATGCCGAGATTCTGCTCACCGTCGATGGCCTCAGTCAGTTTGTCGATGATCCCTATCAGTTCGGCAGAATTGCGACGCACCATGCGATAAACGATATTTTGGCGATGGGTGGGAAGCCCGTTGCGGCACTAGCCCTGGCTACCTTGCCAGTGATGGGCGAAACGTTGATCGAGCAAGATCTATATTTGTTGCTCAAGGGCGTGGTTGAAGTGCTGGCGGAGCATGACGCGGTGCTGGCCGGTGGTCACTCCGCTGAGGGCCCGCAAATGGCGCTTGGATTGACTGTTACTGGCTATCCAGGGCGGCAGCTGCTGAGTAAGTCTAACCTTGCTGCTGGTCAGCGTTTGGTGCTTTCGAAAGCCCTAGGCACGGGAGTGCTGTTGGCCGGCGAGATGCGCGGCCAAACTCCGTCGAGGCACTTGTTGAGCGCGCTGGGGTCTATGG
>JBPCXR010000241.1:0-28155 GCA_051027215.1 Pseudomonadales bacterium
TGTTCATGAGCGGCGATTTCTTTCAGCTTGTTATCAGATAGCTGCCCACTTGAGTCGCGCACGCCATACTTCGCAGTGCCGATCTGAAAAACAATGTCAGCGCCCCCTTGCAGGTGATGCTTGGAGAGTCCGCCTTCTCCAGTGTTCATCCAGATGCCGGCCTTTTTAGCACCGCTGCTCAGGGCCAGAACCGCGGGTTTGGAAATTGCGCCATAACTCATCCCCGAAATGTTGAACAACGAGGTGCTGGTGTAAGGCGTCTGGCATCCCTCGCCAATGGTCACCGGCGCAATGTCGGAGGCATCTTCATCTAGGGTCGGGTATGGACAATTAACAAACATGATGGTGCCGGTCGCTTTCAGGTCCCTTGACGAGCCAAAAGCCACTGTGCCGTCCACGCCTTTAGCCGCTCGATAGACCCAGCTGCGTTCAGCACGATTAAAGGGCAATTCCTCGCGATCCATGGCAAAGAAGTACTGACGAAAGAACTCACCCATGTGCTCGAACAGGTACCGAAAGCGACCAATAACCGGAAAGTTTCGTCTGATCGCCTGCTTCGTCTGAAAGCGATCGACTAGGTAGATTACGCAGATGCCCAATGCCAGCACGCCCAAGATTGCAACAAAAGTTCCGGACACCAAGTTGATGAAAGTGACTGCCTTAGTGAGGTCCATGGTTAGGCTCCTACTGATTTATTCAGTAATGATGCATATGCCATGCCAATCTGCCGAAAGACAGAAATCGCCCTCTATTCGGGGATCCGGGCACGAAGTCACACGCGATGAGTGGGCAACGCGGGCGTGGTTTTGGGTTTTTCGTTACGGAATTTCGAAACCGGAAGGCGCTGCAAGGAATCCAGCTGCAACGGGGGGCCAGGTTAACCAGGTGACGAGTCGCGAGCGTGCAGCGGCTGTGCAGTGGGGGGGTTGCCCCGCAAGAATTCGTCGATATCAGCAACAAACTCCGGGTGAAACATCTGCGCTATTAACGAGAGCCATTGGGTTTCAAACGCTCTAAACAGCATTAAGCACCATTGCCCGTGGATCAGGCGCTCTTCGTCTGATACTGCTTCGCCATGTCGCGACTCACTTTGCCCGATTCCAATTAGTGGCCGCTTCTACGTCATTCAACACGAGCATTTTTTCGACTCTCATATCATCTAACGTGTAGGGTATGCCGCCAACGCCCAGGCCCGATTCGCGCAAACCTGCGAAAGGCATACTGTCGATTCGAAAGGCACTGTGGTCATTGACCATAACGGCGGATGCATCGATGTGTGCGAACGTATGCATAATGGTGTTCATATCTTGGCTGAACACTGCGGCCTGGAAGGCGTAGGGCAGCGAGTTCGCTGCGGCGATCGCGTCCGGCAGAGCACGGTAGCTATAGACGTTGACCACTGGCCCAAATATCTCGAGCTGACTCACTTTTGCGTCAGATGGCGGATTGAGCAAAACGGTGCAAGGGTAGAATCGGCCGTTAATCGGTTCACCTCCCGTCATGCAGCTGGCACCCTCAGCGATGGCTTCGCTGACCCATGAGTGCACCCGTTCCACTTCCTGGGTGCTGATCAGCGGTCCGACCTGAGTGTTGACTGACATGGGGTCGCCGGTTTCAAGCTGGGCGGCCCGCGCCGCGAGTTGGGTGGCGAATTCATGAGCCATGGCGTCTGGGACGAATACCCGTTGGACCGACACGCAGACCTGGCCAGCATGATAAAAGCCACCTTTTAGAATCGCTTCAATCGCCCGTTCGACGTCTGCGTCTTGCGCCAGTATGACGGGTGCTGCACCGCCGTGCTCCAAAGCGCAGCGCACGCCAGGCGCGAGCTTTGATCGCAACATCCAGCCTACCCGAGCACTGCCGATGAAGCTGAAGAAACCCACCCTCGAATCGGTGACCAGTTGTTCTGCTAGGTCGTTGTCGTCGGTAATCAATACTTGGACCCAATGCTCCGGTAGTCCCGCTTGTTTGAGTATTTCGACGAATCTGAGGCAGCTTAGCGGCGTCACTGCCGCCGGTTTAACGATGACGGGGCAACCGGCAGCGATGGCGGGGGCAACCTGATGGGCAATCAGGTTCAGGGGATGATTGAATGCGCTGACTGCGGCAACAACGCCAATCGGTTCGTAGCGGGTCGTAGCGTAGCGCCCGCCGCTTGCCGTCGACATGGGGACAACGTTACCCGTGTCGTTTTTGAGATGTTCTGCGCAGAGTCGGACCGATTCGACCGCCCGAGTCACCTCAATTTGGGAATCGACAATTGGCTTACCTCCTTCTGCGACAGCCAGGGCAACCAGTTCAGCGTGATGTTTAGCCATGATCCGGGCGCATCGCTCCAAGATGCCGATTCTCTCGTCCAGCGGTATCCATGCCTGCCGGTCGCGGAAAGTGCGATGGGCCACAGTCAGAGCGTTCTCCAGCCAGTCATAGCCATTGGTTTTGATATTGGCGATGACAGTGCCATCAAAGGGAGAGTAAACAGGCAAGTTGTCCGAGCCGTTGCTCGCTTTCGAGAGCTCGGTGAGCCAAGTGTCAATTCGCGATGTTTGCATGGTTTCCTGATCCAGAGTTGCCAGAGCTTGCTGTAAGAGTAGCTATTGAGGATGCAATGTCCCTATTTCGGGAAGCAGGAATCGAGCCAATTCGCATATACGCACTTGCAGGGCGGAATTGCATATGGTTGGTGTCTGGCGAGGCAATTCATGAGTTATCGCAACGAGATTTCGCAAATGGGGACGGTACTATTTCGCACACCATCGCCCCTACGAGGGGTATCGGCTCTTAGCTGCGGCGTATCTCGAGCGCTTTCATTCGTGAGTTCAACGTGGAGGCGTTCATACCTAGAATCTGCGCTGCGCCCTTGTCACCAGAGACCTGCCATCCGCATTCTTCTAGCGCGGACCTGATCACTTCGCGCTCCAGGTCCACCAGCTCCGCCATTGTTCTGATCTGTGGCACCTCCGCCCGTGTCGCCGTTTTTGGTAGCGCTCGGCCTAGATCGAGTTGATTGTTGCGCGAGGTGATCAACGCCCGTTCCACGACGTTCTGTAGCTCGCGGATGTTGCCGGGCCAATCGTAGGACGCCAGACGGTCCAGATCAGAAGGAGATATGAGCACGGGTTCCCGGGCCAGGCGCTTAGCGAATGTATCAACGAATTTGTCTACTAATTGGGGTAGGTCCTCTAAGCGTTGCCGCAGCGGTGGCACCGTAATAGGGAAGACGGCCAGACGATAGTACAGGTCCTCTCGAAATCTCCCTTCTTCCGTAGCTTGATAAAGGTCTTGATTGGTTGCAGCAATGACTCGCACATCAACTTTGCGAGTCACTGAGCTACCTAGGGGTTCGAATTCGCCCTCTTGCAACACCCGCAGCAATTTGGCTTGCAGCGCGAGCGGCAGATCCGCGATTTCATCGAGAAAGATCGTGCCGCCATCGGCAACGGTAAACCGGCCCTCGCGTTTCTGTGTGGCGCCGGTGAAGGCCCCCTTTTCATGCCCGAACAGTTCTGCTTCGACCAGATGTTCGGGCAATGCGGCGCAGTTCAATTTGATGAGTATCTGTTCAGCACGGTGACTCGCGCCATGCACTGCGCGGGCGATCAGTTCCTTGCCAGTCCCAGTCTCGCCGAGTACCAGTACGGTTGCATCGGTTGCTGCAACGTTGTTTAGGTCTGCAAAAACCTCTTGCATAGCGCTACTTGTTCCAACGATGCCACCAAAGTTACCAAGAGCATTGATTTCCTCCTTCAGGTATGAGGTTTCGTGGCTCAGCGAGCGAATCTTCTCCTCTGCGTCAAGGCGCTGCTTAACGTCCCTCATAATTAGCGCGAAGTGTGTGCCGTGCTTTGCGCTATATGCCGACAGCGTTGCCTCCGCGGGCACTGGTTCACCATCAGGATCGATCAGCGACAGCCCTGCTGGAATCCACAACGATTGTGGCGCACTACTCGTTTGTACCAATTCCTGTACCAGTGAGTGCAGTCGATTGGCACTGTCTGGATCTAAAAAAGTATCGAAGCTAAGCTCTTCATCAGCCTGTAGCGGCGTTCTCAAGAGCGACTTTGCGGCATCATTGAGCATCACCACATTTAGATCTGCGTCTAGTTCAACGATCGCATCCATCGCACCGCTGATCAGGCGAGTGAGCTTTTCTTCGTGTTCCAACACGGTTAAGTGGGAACGTAATCGCTGCAATTCCGCTGCCGCACGAGCGGCGAATATTTGAAAGATCGCAAGAAAACGAGGCTCTTCCGGCATAGCCCTAGAATCCATGACCGCAAGATGACCAAGTACCGTGCCATCAAGGTCGAGCAACGGTACTCCGAGATAACTGCAAACGCCCATTCGAATGAGCCCCAGGTCTTTGGGGTAGGCAGACGCGAAATTGTCGGGTACATGAACCAGCTTCGAGCCTAATACCACAGGTTCACAGGGTGTTCCGGCGATTGGATACTGCTCCGGCAGCTCGGCGTTGGTGGCACTCCAGTAGCTGAGGACCCGTAGCGCCGACTGGTCAGGCAGATATTCAGTGACCCAGGCAATTCGTGTGTGGAGTGCACTGGCCAGCCCCTGGACAAGCGCAGCAAAGAAGTTGGCGCCCGTTTCGCTGGCGGTTCCTGCCAAGATGCTCTTTAGCGCATCGTATTCCTCAACTCCTTGAAGTGGGAGGAGCTGGTCCTCATCCATCGCAGATCGGCCATCCTGAATGGACTAAGGATCTTACACCACATGTGGTCCATGCGAAGCGGCGATACACCTGGTGTTGGTGATACCGGATTCGCGAATGCTCGAACTATCTACATCATAGAGTTTGACGGCTCGCCGCCCAGCAGCAAGCTGCCGACGCCTTCCATGTTTCTCGTCTGCGCCACCATGTGCTGACACGCGGTGTTTATGTCTCGCAGATGACGATCCAGGGGACTTTTACGCGCATAGATCGCGTTGCCGCCGATGGTGTCGTATATCAGTGAAACGACCTGCCGGCCAGCCTGAAATGCGTTGGTGCGGCTTAGCCAGGCATTGGCGCGTTCTTCCTCAGTGAGCGGCTGACCGACTTCGAGCCTGCGCCATTGTGCCTCCAGTGACGAGAACACGTAGCTGCGTGCGCCGCCCAGAATAGAATGTGCCTCGGCGATCGCATACTGCACTTTGGGCATGTCCCGATATAGCACGCCGGTGCGGCGGTCGAGCTTGTCGCTGAGTGCAAGCTTTGCGTAGTCAATCGCATCTGCGGCGACACCCAATGGCACGCCGGCCATCTTGCGTAATAGGTGATCGGGCTTTGCCCAGATGGTGCCCGTGCGCTTTGCAGGTTCTTGAAAGCTAAAGGAGTGTTCTTCAGGAACGAACAGATCTTCGCAGCGGTAATCGTTGCTGCCGGTCCCCCGTAAGCCCGTGGTATACCAAGTATCCTGGATTTCATACTCCTCGGGCTGTGCCATTAAGATACGCCACAACGGCTTGCCACTGGGATCGAGCTCAGTCTCTCCGTCGCGGTAAACAATACAGCCGGCAGCCAGCCAGTCACAGTGATTGCAACCGCTGCCGAACATCCATTGGCCGCTCAGCCGGTAGCCGCCTTCGACGCGGTGGGCTTGTCCCACTGGATATACCCAGCCGGAAGTTGCCATATCCAGTCGCGGATACATGCTTCTGCCCACGGCGTCATCCAGATAGCCGGAGTAGATGCCGGAGTCGCACCAGATGAATGAGCACCAGCCGACCGAGGCATCCGCTCGGGACAGGGCTTCGATGACTTCTACCTGCTCCATGGCACTCATTTCGGGACCGCCCCAGATACCTGGCATGTTCATACGCATGACACCAGTGGCGCGCACTTGCTCGACGATGTCGGTGGGCAGCTTGCGCAGCTTGTCGTACTCACTCGCGAGGTCCGCTTCGTGAATTTTTGTGGCGAGAGCCTGGGCGTTTTGCAGAATCTCTCCTGCAGACAACGGCGGCCCCTGTTGCGGTTTTGTTGTGGCGTCAGTAGACACTGCCCTTACTCCGTCGGTCGCATGAGGCGAGGTAGCATGTGTGGCAACAATGGCCGCAGAAGGCGCGCCAGCCAGCGTTTCCAGAGTGCCACTGGTGGGGTGTTGTCGGCGCTGCCATAGTCGTTGAGTGAGAGCGCGTCACGAATGTCTGCAGTCAGAGCTGCGACTGGTTCATCCAAGGGGATGCCTGTGCCATCGGCGATTCGTACCATGCGTTGGAAATTGGCGATGACGCTAGCGGCATCGATCATGGCTGGCTCACCCAGGGCGTTCACCACTGTTGACCGGGCTTTGGCGATGGCTCCGCTGTCCTGTTCCAGTGCCACTTCGGCAAAACGCAACAGCGAGTCGTTGCCCGTGACGCCGCTGTCCACCGAACTACCAGCAACGATGCTCTCGAGATTGGCATCTTCGCCGCTTGCTTGACTGCTCACACGGAGCATCAATGAGTGCGAGCTGGTTCAGTAGAAGCAATCGCTCAGCGAAGATACGCGACCGGCCAGCAGTTCCATCTGCGGGCGGGTTAGGGCGCGATCGGTGCAGCCGGTCATGGCGCCGACTTCCGCCATGGGCAGATACTGGGCGGAACTCAACGTATGTAGCATACGCACTGAGTCTGGTACCAAACTCATGGCGGAAATGACGTTGGCGGTACGATCTATGCCGCCATACAGGTCGAACTCTGATGGGGCGAGGTCGGCTGGGTTGACGGTAGGTACCCATGCTCCGGACTCCTGCGCGCCTGGAGGCCGATAGTGACTAGGCGCACCAGGTTGTGCATCTGGTAGCGGTTCAAGCGGGATGCCAAGGGCACGGTGAAACGCATCGATACTGATGACGGCGACGACGACGCCGAGTAACTCCACGTAATGCGCATCCGATAGGCCATTACCTGCAGCTTCCTGCAACCAACGCTCAGTCAGGCGCGAGGGATCGGTGGTGAGGCGGTGGACGGCGTCTACCGCGATCGCTGGCAGATTGGTTGTGGTCTGATGCTCGCCCGCAACACTATATGGCGATAGCGCGGACTTGCGCTGCTGGCACAACAAACAGTCGACGGCGTTGCGGCTTTCGGCAGCAATGGCGAGGCGATCTTCAGCATTCCACCAGTTCCCAGGGCGCGCCAACAGCTCCCACACTTGTCGATAAGAACTGGGTAAGTCCGGACGGATTTCGTAGGGCACCGCATCATAGTTAAAAAACATTACGTTAGCTCTCGCGTCTCCGGTGCTAAGTATGCACCCGACTGCGCGTTGAGTCCTGGGTTGCTGCGGATCAAATTGCTCGAAATGCCGAGCAGCATTTGTTAGCTTTCAGGTCAGGCAAGGAGCAAGACTCATGGTTATCAAGACTAGACGTTTGCTGGCTGCCGTGATTCTCGTGTTTATGGCGGCTAATGCTACAGCCGCGGAACTGGTGCGCGACGCCGCTTTGATTGAGACCGTGCCGCTTCAGGGGGTGACTTTGGCTATGACGCCGAAGGCCGCTTTCGAACATCTTTCCGCGCAAGGCTTTCGCGCCGGTAACATTCAGGCGTTTGAGGATTGGGAGGGGGGCGGAATTGAGTTCGTGCGTGGCGTTTACGGCAGCCCTGACGGCCACACTAGCTTGGTCATTGGCCGCCACGCCGGGCGCATCATCCAATTGAGTGAAACTCATAGCCAGCCTGGACGACCTCTGGATGCCGATAGCGAGATTGGCGCAGCGCGCCAACACTTGAGGATCACTGCCGATACAGTGAAGTGCGCGGTGGCGAATCCTCACTACGGCAATTGTCGAGTGCAGGACGCGAAAGAGACCGAGGATGTCGATCTTGTTTACGGCCTGCAGATCATGTCCATCATGCGCTTGGCTTTCGCAACACGTAACAAAGAGCTGGCCGCTTCATTTCGATAAATTGACGCGTTCTCGCGGCGAACGCGTACTGCCCTGCGCGAGGGTTATTCGGTAAGGCGATGGGCGTGCAGACGGCAAGCTCAGACCTGTGCGTCGACCTGGGTATCAATCGTTAGCAGAAAACGCCAAAGACCTTCTTTCACGCCTGCAGCTTTCATAGCGCTCTGCGCCGTCTTGATGGCTTTGCCCGCCTCGGTTTGGTCGCGATACCAACGGTATCCCGCCCAGGCCGCTGGCGTGTGCTCGGCAATTTCGAGCGCCGCCAACTCATAGTAACCACGAATGTCTTGAGCCACGCGCGCCGGAATACCCGGCACGCCGGCTTCTTTCCACGGGGTTCCCTTACCGATGCGGACGAAAGCTTCGATTGCGGCGGGTATGTCGTCAGCAGCGACCACTCGAGCAGCACCTGCCCGATTGCCAAACTTGGCACTGGCACGATCATACGCAGGACGCAGACCGCGAGCCTCATCCACTGCCGGGTGCGCGTTCGGATCGTGACGAGCTGGTAAAGGGCAAGCGAGTACTTCGTCTGCATCATCGACTATTGCCTCTGCGAATTCCTCGATGACCGGTTGCGTACTTTGCAAAAGGCTGAATGCGTGAGTCAAGACCTGGGTCTGGAACTGTGTGTCACCGGGTTTACCCAACGGCCGTCCGAGCGGAAAGTTACAATATAATCCGCGCGGTGGGTTGGTGCCGTAGAGCTGCTCTTTAACGCAACCTAGTACTACAGTTGCCATTCCAGCAGCTTCGAAAACGTGAGCGAGCGTACTGACCGTACGCGTGCACAAGGGTCAGACAGGGGTCAGTACCACCACGTCTACTTCTTGTGACTTCAGATATTGCGCACCAGCCGGGCCACCGTCTTGCCGAATGGCAGCCAAATCAAACTGATTGCCGGCGTAGGCAAGGTGTACGTCCGACACAGAGCCGATGGCTCCAGCAGCTGCCATTTCTTCTAGGCGATCGATGGGATACACCACGTTTATGTCGGCGGCCACACCCGAAGCATCAAAGTTGGGGCTCCAATGACCCACGACGAGATCTCGTCGTAGCCGTTCTAATACCCGATATCCTGCATCTGTGGGGGCAAAGTCTTCCTGGTCTTGGTGATGCAGAGAAGCGGACGTGACGATGGCGACCTTAGCTTTGGTGATGTCCAGTGGCGCTACGAAAGCCACATCGTCGAAGGTTGGGCAATCGACGGCACCTGAGCCTTTTTTTATCGCGGCGTCTGTCATGATCTACTCTCTTTCATAGACTCCGCTGGATTAGACGACAGCGGGGGAGGGATGACAACTCTAGAGCCTAGCTGCTGGATAAGTTCAAGCAGCTGCCGGATACTGGCCAGCCTGCGTGGTTGATTCCTTGCCGGACAAAGCCATTTAGGAAACAGCTACTTTGCACGGTTGAAGTGATGACGGCGCAACAGACTCCTCAAGAGGGTATCGATTCCGGAACGCATACTGAACCACCACTGGCGTTTCGGGTGAAGCTGGCCTTCGGGGTCGGCGCCATTGGCGAAGCTGCCTATATCGGCATGTTCAATACGTTCATTACAATCTACTACAACCAGGCCATCGGCCTGTCCAATACATTGATCGGTGTGGCAGTCATGTTGGCCCTGATTGCAGATGCCGTTACCGACCCGTTGGTCGGTCTGATGTCAGATCGCCATCGCTCTCGCCTGGGGCGTCGACATCCGTTTTTGTGGGCTGCTCCGGTGCCGCTAGCCATCGCCTTATACGCCATTTTCAATCCCCCCCAATCCATCATCGAGCAGACCTACGCCCTGTTCGCCTGGTTGGCTTTCTGGACGATCTTATCCAGAGGGTTCGTCACGCTGTTTAATGTCCCCCATCTTGCCCTGGGTGGTGAGCTGTCCAAGCAACAGCATGAGCGTTCGCAACTCTTTAGCGCAAATACCGTTTTCACCTACATTGCGGGTTCTGGATTCGCGTTTTTCGCTTGGTCGTACTTTCAAGGCGATCGTCAGCGGGCCAGTGATGGCGCGATGGTACCAGGGCAGTTAGACCCGAGTGCCTACCTACCCCTAGTGATTTTTGTCTGCGCGGTAATCCTGATTTCCATCTGGACTTGCGCGGCTGGGACGGCGACTGCCGCGAAAGCCTTATCACAGCGACCCGAGGACCAACCGAAGTTCACGCTAAGTTACTTCTTCAAGACGCTGTTGCGCACTCTGAAGAATCGCAACTATCTGATTCTCTTGTGCGGCTACTTCTTCTTCATGATCACCAGCGGCATCTTCGACACACTGAATGTGTTCATTAACACCTATTTCTGGGAATTGGAGCCGAATCAGATTCGCTGGTTCGGCGTCGTGGGAGCGCCTGCCGGAATCATAGGGGCACTCTGTTCCCCTCTTCTGATGAGGAGATTTGATCGCAAGCCCGTGATGCTAGGTGCGTTGGTTGGAACGGTTACCTTCGCGCAACTGGTGGTTAACCTGCGATTGTTCGGCATGTTCCCGGATAACGGCGATCCGCTGTTGCTGCCGTGTTTGTTGGCGAATGCTATTGGTTTCTTTTTTAGTATTGGCGTGGGCGGCGTTGCCATCTACTCGATGATTGGTGATGTCATCGACGAAAACGAACTGGTCACCGGGTTGCGTGAGGAAGGCTTGTTCTATTCAGCGCGCGCGTTCTTTGCTAAAGCTTCCTATTCCTTCGGGCACTTTATCGCAGGCATCATGTTGGACTTTTTTGTACGGCTGCCCTTCGAAGCAGTGCCGGGAGAGCTTGGTCAAGACGTGCTCACACGGCTTGGCATTACCGCTGGGCCCATTATGGGTAGCGCGGCTCTTGTGGCCTTATTCATATACGCTAGATATCGACTAGACCGCAATCGGCACGCCGAGATAATTGAGCAGATCAATGCCCGACGAAGCAGTGAGCGAGCCGCAGGACTGGCTGCTGGCGGTCTTTAGACTCTGCCTGCGTAATTAGTTAACAGAGTCAGACCGGTTCCCGCGGAGCGTAAGCAGCATCCGCTACATGAGAGCAATCAGCGAGTGGGGGCCAGCTACTAATGAATTCTCCGCCAGCGAATGTACGGTCGGTAGCGTTGACTTCGTCTACAGCCGCAACTGTGCAGTGCCTGTGCCGCGTTGCTGCACTGGGCTTACTGTTTCTGTGGTGCGCTCGCGTGGTCGCCGATGTCGCTTTTTATGAAACCGAGCCCAACGACAAGCCCGGCGATTTACAGCCGAATGGCGAACCGGGAGCGTTGACGGTCGCTGATGTGTTGCGCCTTGAGTATGCCGATAACGGCATCGACGTTACCAGTAAGCGGACGCTATTCAAGATGGGTACCCGAGATGGGGTCACGCCGTCAGTCCATGAAAACCTGCTATTTGAGCCGGGTGTCTACCTCATCGGACTCGCCCAGGCCGGCGCGGATTCCGTTTACCGTGTTTGACGCTGGCCGCAATCTAGTCGCCAATGGGCAACTGGGTGGTGATCCGGTTGAACTGGAGCGTGGCGTGTATCGAGTGGTGGTGAATTCGCAGCCGCAGCAGTCCTTTTCTAAGGTCGAGGTTCAGGCGAGTCTGACGTGGTATTGAGTTTGGAGTGAGCCTTATTCAGGTAACTGATTGAATTTAATGAATTTATAAGCCTTCAGGTGCTCTTACGCGACAGCGCCCCTTGTTGACAGCGGGGTAATTCCACTCCGCCATCGACCCGTTTCGGGAGCCTCTGGTAACCTCGCTGCATGGGGGAAACCGCGCAAAATTCCAGCGAGCTACTCGGCAAGCTCGCGATAGACCGGGACGCCAGCCCGTCGGACCAGGGTCGACCGGTTAAGTGGTTCGTACTGATTGCGATCCTCGCCGGTATCGGTTTCATCGCTTGGCTGCTTCCTTGGCCCGGCGCATTGGCCGAAGTCTCGGTTCGTACCGCGCTTGCCCGCGCACCGTCGCTGGCGAGCTCGGGCTCTAGCGTGCTGGACGCAACCGGCTACGTGGTCGCCCGCAGGCAGGCGACGGTGAGCTCTAAGGCAACTGGTAAGGTTGTTGAGGTGCTGATCGAGGAGGGCATGCGCGTAGTTGACGGTCAATTGCTTGCGCGCCTCGATGACAGCATACCCCGAGCGCAGCTCGACCTGGCAAATTCCCAGATTGCCTCTGCTCGCGCGAGTCTTGATGAGCTCGACGTGCAACTGCGCCAGACTAAGTTGGACCTGCAGCGCACTCAAGGCCTCGCTGTACGTAACCTTGCCAGTCAAGCTGACCTGGATCGTGACCAGCTGTCGGTCGAAGCGCTGATCGCTCGTCTGGAGCGAGCGCGTAAGGACGTCGGCGTTGCCCAGGGCGTTGCCGCGGTGCAGCAGCAACAGCTAACCGACATGGAGATCCGCGCACCGTTTGCCGGCGTTGTGATCGCGAAGGCCGCACAGCCAGGGGAGATGATCTCGCCGGTCTCCGCGGGCGGCGGCTTTACCCGTACGGGCATTTGCACGATTGTTGATATGGATTCTCTCGAGGTCGAAGTTGACGTGAACGAGTCCTACATCAATCGGGTGACGGCCGGCCAGCACGTGGACGTGGTGTTGAACGCCTATCCGGCTGATCGTTACCCGGCACAGGTAATCGCCATCATCCCGGCCGCGGATCGCAGCAAGGCGACGGTTCGCGTGCGGGTCGGGTTTGTCGAGAAGGATCAACGCGTGCTACCAGACATGGGCGTGCAGGTGGCGTTCCTGGGCGATGAACCACCGAACGCGCCGACACCGGAGGGCGTTACGGTACCGGCAAGTGCGGTCGGTGAACGCGACGGTCGCCAGATCGTTTACGTGGTCGAAGCAGGTAGTGCTCGACCGGTTACGGTGGTGGGCGATGCGCCCCAGGGTGGTCGCGCCAAAATCCACAAAGGATTGCTCGACGGCCAACGTGTGGTCGTTGAATTGAATGAAGACCTCATCGCTCGTCTTGGCGACGGCACCGCAGTAAAAGCCGAAGGTTGATCGCGAGGACGTTTGCAAACAATAAGGAATCAATAGCAAGGGAGTTGGCTATGAGCTTGGTGAGTTGTCGAGATGTGCACAAAACATTCGTGCGCGGTAAGGAGCGCATCGAGGTGCTCCAGGGAATCAACCTAGAAATAGAGCAGGGCGACTTCCTCGCACTCATGGGACCGTCGGGTTCAGGTAAGACGACGCTGCTGAATTTGATCGGTGGGCTGGATGCGCCAACATCAGGGCAGATTGAAGTCAGTGGACAGGCACTCGCTCAGCTGTCGGCGAAACAACTTGCTCACTGGCGCAGCGAGACAGTGGGCTTCGTCTTCCAGTTCTACAACCTCCTACCTGTGCTTACCGCCGAGCGTAATGTCGAGCTGCCGTTGCTCTTAACAAAACTGTCGAGCAAGCAGCGGCGAGAGAACACCCGTATCGCTCTCGAGATCGTTGGCCTGGCAGACCGTTCGGCGCACAAGCCAAGTGAGCTTTCAGGCGGACAACAACAACGGGTGGCCATTGCCCGTGCGCTTGTGGCCGATCCGAAATTGCTCGTTTGCGATGAGCCTACTGGTGATTTGGATCGAGACACGGCTGACGAGATCTTGAAGTTGCTAGAGGTGCTGAATCGTGATCACGGCAAGACGATCATCATGGTAACGCACGACCCGAAAGCTGCTTCTCACAGCAAGCACACGCTGCATATGGATAAGGGCATGCTTGTGGGAGAAACGGCATGACGTTGGTAACGGTGATTCGCGCAAACTTGTTTCGAAGACCAACACGAACGGTGTTGACGCTGCTCAGCATCACCATCGCCTTCATGCTATTCGTGTTGTTGCGTTCAATCTCGAATGCTTTTTCCGGCGAGATTACCCTCGCTGGGGTCGACCGATTGGTCGTCGCGCCGAAGTACTCAATCGTCGATCCACTGCCAATAAAGCAGGTCAACCAAGTGCGCGGTCTCGACGAAGTAATCGGGGTCGCCCAGGCGAATTGGTTCGGCGGTATTTACCAGGATCCGAAGAACTTTTTTGCGAAGTACCCGGTAGTGCCGAAAGATTGGTTCGAGATGTTTTCCGAGGTTGAAACAGATGCACTCGAGGTCGAAAAGTTTCAGAACACTCGCACTGGAGCGATGGCGCACGTCTCTTTGGTTGAGCGCTTCGGCTGGAAGGTCGGCGACGTGGTTCCCATCGAAGCCGACATTTACCCGAAGGCCGATGGGTCAAGGCAGTGGGAATTCGAGTTGGTTGGCACTTTTAAAGAGAAGCCTGGCGAGCCGCTGCAAGATGCGTTTTTGATCCATCAGGACTACTTTGAAGAAGCAGTGCAGCCTTGGGCGAAGAGCCAATACGGTTGGATGTTCGTCAAAATCGCCGATCCAGCCCGCGCAGCCGAAGTCGCGAGTCAAATAGATGCTATGTTTGAGAACTCGGACAACCCGACCCGTACCACTTCGGAAGCGGAGTACCAGCGACAGTTCGCCAAGCAGCTCGGTAATATCGGCCTCATCATGTCTGCGATTATCGGCGCCGTCTTCTTCACGATTATTTTGCTCACGGCAAATACGATGGTGCAAGCCCTGCGAGAACGTATACCCGAGCTTGCGGTACTGAAAACGCTCGGGTTCACCGATTGGCAGGTCTCGCTGATGATCCTGGCAGAGGGTGTCGCGCTTTGCCTGCTCGGTGGTTTGATAGGCATCGGTCTCAGTTTGTTGGTTGAGCCTGGCTTTCGCGATGCCATTATTCGATTCACCGGTGTATTCGAGATATCGAGAGTGACGATTATCACCGCCGTCCTCATTGCCCTTGGGCTAGGCATTGCCGTGGCCTCGGCACCAGCACTCAGCGCAAAACGACTTGCCATCGCCGACGCGCTGCGACGCTAAGGGGGTAGAGATGTTCTCTCAGATACTTGCCATCTCTATGATGAATTTGCGCAACATTCGCTCGCGCCTTGGTACCTCGTCGGTGATCGTGATCGGTATCGGTGGGGTGGTCGCAGTGTTCGTCGGAATTCTGGCCCTCGCCAACGGCTTCCAAAGCGCGTTAGCAAGCGCCGGAAAAGAAGAGCGGGCTATCGTCATGCGTGGTGGTGCGACCAGTGAGATGAACGGCGCGATTACGCGGGAGCAGCGCAACATTATTTCGAAGTTGCCGGGCATTGATGCCGTGAGCGGCGAAATTTACTCCGTCATCGACGTCAACAAGAAAGCAACCGGGACGCCGGCAAATCTCGTGCTGCGCGGTCTCGACTCTGCTGGATTCGATATTCGTACAGAAGTAGAGGTCGTCGAGGGTCGAAGGTTTGGCGAGGGCAAGCAGGAGGTCATTGTTGGCGTTGGCGCAAACATGCTGTTCGAAAACATTGCTGTCGGCGATGCGCTCAAGGTGCGAGGTGGTGAATGGCAAGTGGTTGGGCTCTTCAGCGCCGAAGCGACGGCTTACGAAGGCGAAGTCTGGGGAGACGCCAACGTTGTCGGCAATGCGCTCGGGCGTAGTGGAGTCGTTTCCACCCTTCGTGTCGGACTTGCGCCGAGCGCGGACATAGAAGCGATCAACGCCCAGATGACCTCGGATCCCAGACTCGATCACCTGTTGCGCACGGAGGCTGAGTATTATGCCTCTCAATCGGAAAGTTTGAACGGTTTGATCTCGGGCTTCGGCTACTTGGTGGCGACGATCATGGCCATTGGTGCAGTGTTCGCCGCGCTGAACACTATGTACAGCGCCGTCTCGACCCGCACGGTGGAAATCGCCACGCTGCGCGCCCTGGGTTTCGGATCTGGACCGGTGGTGGTGTCAGTTATGTTGGAGGCGTTGGCACTTGCCTTAATCGGCGGTCTGCTCGGCGCCGGCATCGTCTATTTCGGGGTCGATGGCTACACTTCATCTACGCTCAATAGCGCATCGTTTTCTCAGGTGGTGTTCGACTACGAGGTCTCTGGCCGGCTCATTGTCCAGGGCCTGGCCTGGGCGCTCGTGCTTGGCTTGTTCGGCGGGTTGTTCCCAGCCGTGCGAGCGGCTCGATTGCCGATCACGACTGCGCTGCGGGGAGATTAAGTGCTGAGCGCTGTGCGCGCCGTCGCTCTAATATCCTGATTGAAGACTTCGAGAGTCAGCACAAGCTCGGAAATTTTGAAATACAGGATTTAATGTCCCGCTACAACCAAGCGGAAAGCCTCAGCTCATCGGTGCAGAAGAAGATAGATGACACCGGCAATGCCATCATCAGGAAAATGTAGAGCGGGAAAGTAGACTTGGGCTCACCCTCTATAGAACAAATCTCCCCGCCAAGCCCTTGAAATTGATGCCCCATACAGATTTGATGGGATTCTAGGGAATGGGGGGTAGTGATGCGAGAGGGTCTTCAATGGCTTAGGTTGGGGCGCCGCTCCCTGTGCATCTCTAGTCTCCTGATTGGGTCGCTTGCCAATGCTGCAGTTACGCCAGCGGGTAGCGTCAACACCGTGGGTGGCGATCCGGCAGACGATGGTCCAGTGCTGCCCACGGCTGGAGACCTCATCGTTCCCGACAGCGACACGATCGTCATCGATGGTCTGTCCACCCTGACGATCGACGGCGGATCCTTTGTGCGTTCGGGCGGAATTGCCAATATCGGCGCCGCTGGAGATCTCACGGTAAGTGGTGCAGGTACTCGAGTAGAAACGGTATTTGATACCACCGCACGTATCGTGATCGACGGCACTTTTAACATTCTCGATGGGGCTGTAGTCGACGCGGCGTTGAGCGCCGGTGCCTGTGGACTACCGACCTGCGGCGTAGGTATTGCTAACAGCAGCAACAGCAACGCTTCGATGCGCGTCTCGGGGCCTGGCTCCACGCTCAACACAACGGAAGCCTTCACCGTGGGCTCGGCCAATTTTCTGTCCGTCGCCGGCGATGCTGTGGGTACCCTACTGGTCGATAACGGCGGCGTGATCAACGCTGATCGAATTGGCTTCTCTCAAGGCAACACAAGCCCTGGAATCATCAGTCAATCCTTTGTCACGATTACTGGCGCGGGATCGCAGATCAACACCGATAGAAGCGCCATTCTCTCGAATGCCTTCGGCGAAGGTGCCGAGTCAACGCTTATTGTTGAAAACCAAGGGCTATTCAATGCTGGCCCAGCGCTAATTGCTAGTGCAGGGGTAAACACCGTCGTTGACATTAATGTGCTCAGTGGCGGGGTTCTCCGCGCCGATTTTTTTACAGCAGCGCAAGGCGTGGGTTCCGTAGCGTCCATTTTGCTCGATGGCGCGGGCAGTCGTATTGATGTTGCGGACGATCTGATTATCGGGCAGCTGGGTTCGGCAACGTTGGATGTCACGGGTGGCGGCATCATCGCTGTTGGCGGTGGAGCGCCTGGATCCTTCCTTGGTGCAGGCATCTCGATTGGCACCACCGGTGGCAGCGGCTCCCTGCTCGTAGACGCATCGTCTATCACTATGACGCCCAACACCGATTTGATGGACGTACGTTTCAACATCGGCTTGTTTGGCACTGGTGATGCGACAATTCAAAATGCAGCCACCGTGCTGCTGGAGGATCTATCCGGGCAGCCAGGTGCGTTCGGTGATGGGATAACTGTAGGCCAGTCTCAACCGGGAACGCCAGGTAACGGCTCCCTCGATGTTCAAGGCGCCGGCACAGCGCTCACCGTGAATAGTGCGGATATCGGCTTTCTGGTCGTAGGTTTGGATCAAGCCGGAACCGATGCGGCGGTGGGGGTGGTTGATATTGGCAGCGGCGCCACTCTAGACATCACCGGCACCGCTGGAGCCTCCGGGATCACCCTGGGCCGCGGCGCAAATTCTGATGGCACGCTAAACGTGAGCGGCGCCGGAACGACAGTGAATGTGCTCGGCGCGCCCGGGGCGATATTGGTCGCTGGGGATCTCGGCAATAGCGTCGGCGATGGCGATGCACTTTTTACCGTTAGTGACGGCGCGGTGGTCAACATCAATAGCACGAACACCGGGCAGAGTTCGCTCAATGTTGGTTTGGGGACTGGCAACGGTGTGCTGCAAGTAACCGATGCCACCATCAACCTCGACGGCGTGCTAAACGTATCTCTCGCCTCTGCACAAAATAGCACCCAGTCGGGCCTGGTCGAGGTGAACGGTGCTGGGGTGATCAACGCCATCGATGTCTCCGTTGGCGATCGAGGTACGCTCACTGGCGCCGGCACAGTCAACGCGAATACACTCAGCTTGAGCACAGGGGCGACGGTAGATCGATTTGATTTGTCGACCATCAGCACCCGTACGTTGCTGACTGGTGGCACCCTGAATCTGTCTGGTCCCATAGAGCTGCAAGGTGCGCAATCTTTGTCCGCCACAGATGGCGGTGTAGTTAATATCGATGATGCCAACCTGAGCATACTTGCTGGTAGCACAATCACCCTAAGCGATCCGGGCACTGCGCTGGATCTTGCCCAGCAGGGGAGCGACATCGCCGAGGTGGCTGGCGGTGTCTTCCTGAATGATCAAGCGGCATTTCGACTCGCGGGTGTCTTTAACCTTAGGGACAGCGGAATCCTCGGTGGAGACGGCGGTACATTGACGGCGAACCAGGTGAACGTGCTTGCAGGTGGCTCGCTCTCCCCGGGCAATTCTCCGGGCATTCTCAATATTTCCGGCGATGTTGAATTGAATGGCGGCTCGATTCTGCTTGAGATCGGCGGCGCTCAGCCGGGCGAATTTGATGTGCTCAACCTGCTTGGCGGTGACCTTAATCTGAATGCAGGTACCGTCGAGGTGGATCTGATCAACGGCTTCAACCCTGGTGGTCAGAGCTTTGACGTATTCACCGTAAACGGGGCAATCAATCTCGATCCGGCGGTGGATATACTCTCATTGGGCGCTGGTCCTGATTTTGAATTCAGTGTGAGCCAGGTAGGCGCCCTTAACATCGGCACCGTGACGTTTTTGTCTCGTGACATTGCGGCGATTGGTACCCTGAATCGAGCGCAACGACCGATAGCGCTCTATATGGACGATGTCTGCCCGAAAATCGAGGGGCTGGCAACACCCAGCCCGGGCGAGTTAGATCTCGACAACACCTGTGGCAACTTACGCAGTGGAGCGACCACCGATCAGCAGGTGGCTACGGCGATTGATGCCATTAGCCCAGATGACATCATCGGTGCCGTGGACAGCCTGTTCCGCTTTACCACCATCCAACATGGCAACCTCGCGCGCCGGCTGAACGGCTTACGTAACGGGGCCGCTCGGATCAATCTTCGCAATATCAATATTGCGGGCCCTAACGTCAGTATCTCTGGTGAGGACCTGCAAGACGCCATTGAAGCGCTCGCTGATGAATCCTATGAGCGTTGGGGTTTTTTTAGTGATGGCCGGATTAACTTCGGCGACCGGGATGAGTCGGTGCGGGTTCGAGGCTTTGATTTCGACACGCTGAGTTTTACCGTAGGAACCGATTATCGGCTGCGTCGCAATCTCTATCTTGGCATTGCCCTTGGTTACAACGAAGTGGATGCTGATTTTGATGCGGGTGGTGGTTTAACCCAGAAAACGACGACGCTGTCGTTGTTGGCCACCTACTTTAACGAAAGCTCGTTTTACGTAGATCTGCTTGCTACCTACGGCATTAGCGACCTCGATACTGCACGGCGTATTAACTATACCGACGCAGGCGGCACGGTGAGTCGCAAGGCCAGTGGCAGTACTGACGGCGACCAGCTCGTAGCCGGCCTTGGCGCGGGATTCGACTTTGGTAGACAGCGCTGGGCATTCGGTCCCCACGCTGGCCTAAACTATTCCGACATCACTGTAGACAGCTTCGAAGAGAAAGGTGCTGGTGGCCTAAACTTCGCCATGCCGCAACAGGAAACACGATCCCTCACCGCAAACGCTGGCATGCACGTCTCTTATACCCTCACGCCAAGGTGGGGCGTATTGGTTCCCTACGCTCGCGCTGATTATGTGCACGAGTTTGAAAGTAGCTCGAATCGGGCCCGAGTCCGATTCGTTAACGACAGCTTCGGCGCAGATCTGGTCGATCCAACGTCACCGGCTGTGGTGAATACTGACGGTAGCGATGCGAATTACGTTGTGTGGTCTGTTGGCGCCCATGCTCAATTCATTCGAGGCGTTGCTGCTTTCTTGGACTACCGCGGCACGGTCGGGCTCGACGAAATGGATCTGAGTGAAGTCACCGTTGGTTTGAGATACGAACAGCGATTTTAGTATGTCTTTCGCGTACGTTGTTTTCTGTCCAAAGTGCCTACTTACTCCGGCACTTTACTCCGACCTCACAACTCTCCGACCTCGCAGCTCGTCAGCCGATGAGCGTCTCCGCCTGCTCGGCGACCACGGTGTTTTCTATGTAGCCGAGCTTGTCGATTTCCACCCGGACTACATCACCCTCCTTTAGCCATAGCGGTGGCTTCATCGCCGCACCTACGCCGGAAGGCGTGCCCATAAAGAGTACGTCGCCCACATCCAGCGTGAACGCCTGGGTGAGGTGGGCGATGGCGTCGAAGCAATCGAAGATGAGATGTTTGGTGTTTGAATGCTGACGCTCTTCACCGTTGACCAGGCAGCGAATGTCTAGGCCATGGGGGTCGCCGACTTCATCGGGTGTGACCAGGCAGGGACCTATGGGTCCATGAGTATCGAACGACTTGCCGATCTGAAAAGTCTGGGTGCGCAGCTGCCAGTCACGAACGCTTACATCGTTGCCGCAGCAATAGCCGGCGATCACTTCGTGGGCCCGCTCTCTAGGCACATGTTTGCATTGCTTGCCGATAACCAGGCACAGCTCTGCTTCGTAGTCGAGCATCGGCGACACGGACGGTAGATGGATGGGTGCGTATGGGCCGTTTATGCAGTTGTGCTGTTTGTTGAACCAAACCTGATGCTTAGGAGCATCCATTCCGCTCTCTTCAATGTGATCCCCATAGTTGAGGCCGATTGCCAGCACTTTGCCCGGGTTCGGTATGGGAGCAAGCAATTCCACCTCTGCCAGTGGCCTAGACGAGCCAGCGTCGAGCTTGGCGCTGATCGCGTTAACGTCAATGCCTTTGGCTAGCAGGTCTTTCATGTTGGCAGCGAACCCGCAGGACTCGAGATCAACTACACGATCATCCTGCAGCACGCCGGTGGTTACTCTCTTGTTCGAACGATAGGTGACGACTTTCATGGTAGTTCTCCGGTGGGCGTAGCCAATGGTGGTAGTGTTTGGTGGGCGATTGGCGAGGCTTCTTCGACGCCGATGCCTAACGTTCTGAGTATCAACTCGGCCATGTGATCGATGGCTTCATCTGAATTTTCGCTATCAACACTTGCGAGCAGGCTGGTAACGAATCCACCGATTAGAAAACTGTTCGCCGCTGGCAGGTCTGCGACCTGAAATCTCCGTGACTGTAAACCCCGTCCGAAATCTCGGGCCGCAAAGCGACCGATGGCGTTGCGCATGTCATCCATGGGCATACCGGAATGCTTCAGCATCCAGCGCCACAACGGATCGGCGATCACCGCCCGACCCATATAGCGCACCGAGATTGCGACAACCTCGGCCGGATCCTCAAGATGCGACGTGGCTTGCTGCAGTGCTTGGTCCCAGCGCTCGGCCATGTTGCGGGTGATGGGGATCAGCACCTCGTACTTGCTTTTAAAGTGTATATAGAAGGTGCCATGGCCCACATCGGCAGCGCTGGTGATGTCGCCGATGGTGATGTCCTCCAGCGGCTGGGTCCGCATGAGTCGCTCAGCTTCGTGCACGATGCGTTCGCGGGTTAACCGTCGTTTTCGTTCGACGCGCGATTCGCTGGGGGTGGTTTGATTGGCTAGGGATGTCATAACTGACCTATTACCATGAAGTTGACCGATTACGGTCATAAATGATACCGTTCAAAAATGACTGGAGTCAATATTTAGTTGGACCAGCCACCAATTGGAGCGAACTCTGGAGGGAAGGCGTCCATGTCGGACTACGACGTCGCCATTGTGGGTCTAGGTCCCGTGGGCTGTACGGCAGCGATCCTCCTAGCGGAGGCTGGTTTGAATGTCGTAGCCATCGAACGGGATGAAGAGGTTTATAAGTTGCCTCGGGCCGTCAATCTAGATGGTGAAATTATTCGAGCGTTCCAGAAAGTTGGGCGTGGCCAGGTAGTTCAAGACCTAATGCAGGCTGTGCGCCCGGGTGACCGAGCGGGCTTCGCAAACTCCCAGCGAGAGTGGTTGTTTGGCCAAGAGTTTCGCAATTTCGGTAGCAATGGCTGGCAGCCCATGAACATGTTCGACCAGCCTGAGCTCGAGTCCTACCTACGGGAACAGGCGGTCGGCCATGGCAGGGTGACAGCGCATATCGGTTACCAGGCAATGGCAATTGAAAATCGAGCGGAAGACGTCGCGATCACTTTTGCTGCACTTGGATCGGAGCATGCGCAAGTCGTTAGCGCTCAATACTTGGTTGCCTGTGACGGGGCGTCCAGCGCTACCCGTAAGGCTTTTGACATTGACTGGAAAGATCTAGGGTATGACCACGACTGGTTGGTGGTAGATGTCACGCTCAAAGAAGGTAACACCTTGAATAACGACACCGTTCAAGTTTGTGATCCCGAGCGGATCCTCACCTACGTGTGTACCAAAGATCCTTACCGTCGCTGGGAGTTCAAGATGCACCCAGGCGAAACAGCGGAGGAAATGCTCGAAGAAGATAAGATCCTCTCACTGATCGATCCGTGGACGCCGCGCGGGACCTACGAAATACGCCGGGCAGCCGTGTACCAATTTCACGCGGCTACCGCGGATCGCTGGCGTGTTGACCGTGTGTTCATCGCCGGAGACGCCGCCCACCAGACGCCGCCATTTCTCGGCCAGGGAATGAATGCGGGTATGCGCGATGTAGTGAATCTGGCTTGGAAGCTGCCAATGGTGGTCCAGGGAGTGGCAAAAGATCAGTTGCTCGATACCTACTTTGCAGAAAGAAACGCCCATGCCCATGACTTGGTTGATTGGGCTGTGGCCATTGGACAGCTTATGGAGCACATTGCAGAAGAAGAACGCTGCACCCGCGCTGGCTTGCCGGCACCCGTGACTCCAAGCGAGTTAAAATCCTCAGGTTATGGCCAGGGGCGGGAACAACCACCGATCAGGGATGGTGTTGTGATTCTCGAACAGGTGTCTGATAGCGGGTCTACTGGGTATCTATTCAATCAGCCCATCGTGCGGTCGGTCGGTCGAACGGGGGTTGTCGACGAGTTTCGTTTCGACGAGCTGCTTGGGCCGGGCTTTGCAGTTGTACTCCGGAACGGGCGCGATGCTGAGTCGCTGCTAAATGATCGATCTCACGCTGTCTTGCAGCGAATCGGCGCCAACGTTGTTAGCCTGGACGGGCTAGAACTCATTCGAGGACGCTTCGATCGGCTTTTCGAACAGCACGAGGCGGCCGTCGTCCGCCCTGACCGCCTTGTGTTCGGCCATACCACTAGCGGCGTCACGCTAGATGATCTTATCGAGTCGCTAGCCGACAAGCTTGCGCTCACCGACGACTAGTTAGCCTTGCAACGCCAGGAGTACTGGCAGGAGAAGAAATCATGAAATTGCATTGGTCTCATGCGGTACTCAACGTCCGCGATCTAGATAATATGTTGAACTTTTACACGGATGTACTTGGCTTCACTATCAGTGACCGTGGACCGCTGGGCCCCGAGGCGCCAGACATTGTGTTCATGAGCAATGATCCAGAAGAGCATCACCAGGTGGCCATGGTGCCGACGCGGGATGGGGAGACAGCGGGTAATCCGCTCAATCACCTAGCTTTTCGAGTAGAGAGCTTTGATGACGTCAAAGACTTGCACGATCGGCTCACTGCCTTGAATGGCATAAACATTCTGCCGCTGTCCCACGGCAATACGCTGTCTCTGTACTTCAACGATCCGGAAGGTAACGGCCTGGAAGTGTTCTGGGATACGCCGTGGCACGTGGCACAACCACAAGGCAAGGTCTGGGACACAGGCCTCGATCGTGATGCGGCGCTCAACTGGGTGCAAGAGAACTTTTCCGAAGAGCCGTCGTTTGCGCGCCAAGAAGAGTCTGGTGCGGAGTTTGTGAATCGACGCAGCTAGAGCTGATTGTTGGGTAGGTCGTGACAGCGAACGCAGAGCCAGTCGCCAAACCGTATCGCGAACTGACGGTCGCCGCCGTGGTGTTCGGCGTTGCCATCGGTGCGCTGATGACTGCAGCGTTCGTCTATATCGCGCTTAAGCTCGGATTCAGCATGCCGGGATCCACGGTGGCGGCGATTCTCGGCTTTGCGGTACTGCGAGGTATGCTGCATCGCGGCTCCATCGTCGAAAACAATCTCAACCAGACCGTCGCCTCAGGTGTCAACAACGCCTCAGCAGGCATCACTTTTACGCTACCAGCGCTGTTCATCATGGGCGCTGCCAATCCAGAGCTTGCGGGGTTTAATCCCATAGCGGCGCTGCTTGCTGCGCTAGCAGGTTCATTCCTCGGCATCGTTGTCATCATTCCGCTGCGAAAGCAGATGATCGAGTTCGATCGATTGCGCTTCCCCAGCGGAATCGCGGTCGCCAGCCTCTTACGTTCTCCCGGGGCTGGTCCACGCCAGGCGAAGTTACTGGCAGGTGGTTTTTTCGTCGCGGCGGTGCTGCACGTTCCCGCTTACTACGAACTGATTCCTACCGAGCTTGCGGTAGGCGATTGGATAGGTCTGCCCGCCTGGTTGCCGTTGTCGCTGGGTGTCTCATTCGCCAGCATTGGTGCCGGTCTGCTGGCAGGGCGCGGTGGTCTGCCGTTTATTCTCGGTGGCATGTTGGCTTGGTGGGTTATTTCACCCCTGGCGATTAACCTAGGTTGGGTGCCGTCGCTAGCGAGTTTGGATCTGCCAGCCGCCGATGCTGCTGCCGGCGAGTTGTCCAGAAATTGGCAGGACTGGGCCAGCGGCGTTCTCTATGCGCAGATGCTACGACCGTTGGGCATCGGCGTGCTAATCGGTGGCGCGCTGGCTGGGGTCGTTGTCAGCCTACCGGCGCTGCGAGCCGCGTTCGTTGGATTGTCACAGGCCAGTAGCGTACCTGGTGCCATGCAGGAACTGAGCCCACGATTCCTGTACTTGGGCATCGTCGGCTCCATGCTGGTGCTATTTCTGGCCGCAGTGTTCGCGGATCCAGAAATGACGTTGGCGGGTGGGGCCTTAACCGCCGTGGTTGGAACGCTGTGGCTGGCGCTTGCTGGGCTAGTGGTGGCTCAGGCAACCGGAATGACCGATCTGTCGCCTATATCTGGTATGTCGCTCATTGGCGTTACGATTATGTTCTTTCTGACCAATGGCAACGTGGCCACCTCCATCATTCTGGGGGTGGCTGTCAGTATCGGCATCGGTCAGTGTGCCGACATGATGAGCGATCTCAAGGCAGGTCACCTCACTGGTGCACGGCCGCGGCTGCAGCAGATTGCTCAGTTCAGTTTCGCCTGGATCGGTGTTCCCGTTGCCATCGGTGTGCTCTATCTAATTTGGAACGGACCTGGTTTCGGACCCAGCAACCCGGATTTGTCAGCGCCTCAAGGGACTGCTTTGGCCGCGGTTATGGAGGGGTTGCGCGACGGTGCGGCTCCGGTAGATAAGTATATCACTGGGATTGGCGTTGGACTGGCAATGGGTATTTACCCGTTGAGCGGTATGGGCGTCCTGGTGGGACTTGCCATGTACCTACCGTTCTACATCACCCTGACCTATGGCGTTGGCTGTTTCGCCTCTATGGCGCTAGAAGCGCGCCGCGGCAGCGCCTGGGTAGGCACAACGGTGATACCGGTGGCGGCGGGGTTCATCATCGGCGAAGCGCTGGTAAACCTAACACTGACGCTGGCAACTTTGGTGTCGGAATCATGAGGCTGCCCGCCGGCGCCTTGAGATCGCTTGGCGTTCTCTTGTTAGCAGCAGGCGTTGCCGTTTGTGTGGGCGCTGGTGCACAGCTTGGTCAAGGTGAGTACGCGCTCATCGCCAAACAGGGTTCGACACAACTGAGCGCTGCGCCAGCAATCGCTGAGCAGGATGCGCTGCCAACTCCGGCCCGGCAACGTCTGGTCCAGTGGTGGGAGACCGCTGGCGGCCAATTCGTGATGGGTATGTTATTGCTGATCGGCGGCGCAGTGCTTGGCCGAGTTGCCGTGGGCCGCGATGCTGCCGCTAATAGCCTCACCAACGGCGTGGACTTCAGCAGTGGGCTAGCACGCATGCTTGAAGACATCGACGATATTGCCGAAAGGCTGCGTGGCGGCGCTCATGGCGAGGTGCAGGCGCAACTCGAGCAGCTACAAACTCAACTAATCGCCCCAATGATCGATAGTCGCGACGTCTTGCAGCGACAATTCGGCACCACTGGTTACGCCAACGTCATCAGCCCCTTGTCTAGTGCCGAGCGTTTGCTCAATCGTGCTTGGTCCGCGCTGGTAGATGGCCATGCTGAAGAATCGCTCGCCAGCCTGGAACTCGCACGCGACGAAACAACCACGGCTGCGGCAGCGCTGCATCAGTTGGTGGGGTCGGAGTAAAGTGCCAGATCAGTACCCCTGGGCGAACTCGATCACAAGCGTCTTGCTTCAGCTCTATATCATCGGCTAACGTGAACGGCTCGTTGTGCCTGCCGCGAAGGCGCTCAACGCATTCTAACAATTCTTCTGAGGGGATACGATGAGACGAGGGATACTCAAGCTATTAGCCGGCTTGGTTTTGCTGTTGCCGCTGGCGACGACGGCTGCTGCCGAAAACACATCACCGGTACTAGCACGCATCGCCGAAACTGGCACGCTCCGGGTCGGCATGTCGGCTGGACAGCCGCCATACAACGTCCGCAGCCGGGAAGGCAAAATCATTGGTATGGACGTGGATCTGGCCGGATTGTTGGCCCGTGCCCTCAGCGTTGACCTAGAGATCGTCGACATGTCGTTCAACAAATTGTTGCCCGCTCTAGAGAAAGGCAAGGTAGATCTCGTAATCTCAGGCATGAGCGCGACTCTGCAGCGAAACATGCGAACGGCTTTCGTCGGTCCGTACCATCTAACCGGCAAATCTATTCTTGCACGCTCGGAAACCATCGCCGCCATGCAGTCGGAAGAGATGGACAAAGCGGGGGTGAAGGTCGTTGCGCTAAAGGGGTCCACCAGCGAGGATTTCGTTGAAAAGGTTGCTCCGACGGCCAAGCTAACCGCCACTAAGGATTACGACAGAGCGATTGATTTATTGTTGTCGGACAAGGCAGATGCATTTGTCGCGGACGCATCGATCATCAAGTTGTCTATGTTGCGCTGGCCGGATGCAGGTTTGGTGGCTGCCAAACAGCCTTTGACAATAGAACCCATCAGCATCGCTGTACCCGCGGGCGATCCGCTGTTGCTGAACCTCGTCGAAAATTACCTGCAAGCCCTTAGAGGAGCGGGTGCATTAGAAAAACTCGATGAGAAATGGTTCAAGAACGGGGCATGGCTGGTGCAGCTTCCCTAGTCGCCTAAAGAGAGCACTTAAACTAGGCCGACGGTGATGCAACCGAACGATGTCTAAACTGAGTATCAAGACCAAGCTGTTGGTCATGCTCTTGGGGGTCAGTGCAATCTCGATTGCCGTTGTGGCCTCGCTGAACTACATCGCAAGCTACGAAGCCCTGCGTGACAGCGTGTTTATGCATCTGACCAGTGTGCGGGCATCCAAGGCGGATGCGCTCGAACAGTATTTCGAGCGCATGCAGTCAGAGACCCGAGTGGTCGCCTCATCACCGAATTTGAGCATCATGGCGACGGAGTTTGCAGACGCGCTGGCAGAGCTTGAGAGTGTCGAGTTGACAGCAGAAAAAATTGCGACGCTCGAAAAACACTATCGCGACGAGTACTTGCCGAGTCTCGACGCGATGGTCGACGGCACGCCGGAATTCGAAGCCGTGTTTCCTGCATCCAACGCTGCCCGTTACCTGCAGTATCACTACATCGCCAGCAGCCCCTACCCCTCGGGCAATAAGATGCAGCTAGATGATTCCCAGGATGGATCGACTTACTCGAAGATTCATGCGCAGTGGCATCCTGTGATGCGCCACGTCCTAAAGGAGTTTGGCTACTACGATCTTTTCCTCATTGACATGTCATCCGGACGCATTGTCTACACCACTGCAAAAGAGATCGACTTTGCGACCAGCCTAATATCTGGCCCTCACGCGCAGAGCAATCTCGCGCGTCTATTTAGAAGCGTACAGCGCAACCCGGACCGCGACGCGGCGCGCATGATCGACTTCGAAC
>JBPCXR010000242.1:0-4694 GCA_051027215.1 Pseudomonadales bacterium
ATGGTTGGCGGCGCAATGACGAGTGTCTGCGGTTTAACTCCACCATTCTTGGGCGCGATTGAGGCGACAGTATCCAGCAGTGCTCTGATGCCACGCGCAACGTTGAATGCCGAAAACGAGAACTGTCGCTTGAGATCATTCGTGCCCAACATGAGGACCACGAGGTCCAGAGGTGCGTGGCTTTCAAGGCAAGGGTACAAATACGTTTTGCCGTTCTTGTGCGCCCCTTCGATCGGATCGTCGTGGACTGTCGTGCGTGAGTTCAGCCCCTCTTCGATGACTTGAAACTCGGCACCCAGCTGCCGGGCCAAGACACCTGTCCAGCGGGTATCACGATCAAAGCGCTCGAGTGCGCCCATTATTGCGATTGGTTTACGTCCCCACGTGTTGCTATCGCCGTAACACAAGATTGTCTTCATTCACTTCCTCTTCACCTATCTCGTCATGACGGCACAATGAAATGGCTCACCCACACAAATGGTGCCGGCTGCTTGTGCCTCATCTCGCGCCTTTTGAAACTCATCGACTGTGTCGGCAGGTAGCGCCGCGCTGAGGCGGTCCAAGATGTCGTTCATGCGGCTGTCACCATTTCGGTAGAATGCGAACCGAGGTCCCATTAGAACGGGCCGTGAATCAATCGCAATGATGCGCTCATAAAGGCTCGCATCAGCGCAGCCTCCAGGAGCAACGCCTGCGCCTGCCTTGCCGCTAAACTCATTCAATTCTCGCTGACGATCTGGAGCTAACGGCACGTTGACCCACCAGTCGACATCGACTGCCCTGACCACGGTCAGCATACGCCCTCCTGGCTTGGTGACACGAGCCAATTCGCTGATCATCTTGTTGGCATTACCTTCTTCCATGACGGTGGACGAAATGGAGACATCGAAGCTCTGATCAGCGTAGGGCAACTCTTCGGCGTTGGCCTGCTCGAAGGTGATTACCTGATCAAGGCTTTCGTTAGCGGCGATGCGTTGGGCTTCAGCGAGAAGGTATGGGCTAAGGTCTGTGCCAAAGATGGGGTTCTCATGGTTGGTCAACTCAGCGATCCTGCGCGCCAGTGCACCAGATCCACAGCCAACCTCCAGTACCCGCTCACCCTTCGATATCTTCACTTGCTTGACGAGTTCGGCGAGCAGGTCGCCGTAACCCGAACGAGCTCGTTCTTCCAGCAGGGAAATGGCGCCGAGATAGGCACCACCAAGCTGGATCGTGCAGTAGTCATCCGTGAGGCGCGGGATGAGTGAGGCCCATTGGGAGGGAGACAGCGACAAAGGAAGAAAGATTACTGGCGGTCCAGAGCCTTCTACCTGGTAATGGACGCGGAAAACCTCCCCCGCTGATACACCCGGGTTAATGGGGTCACATCCGGTTGTCACTTCGCCCCAAAACTTACGCAACGCCGCTTCAACTTCTGTCGTTCGTTCCCCAGCCACGTCAGCCCAGATTGGGCTCTCATAGTCGGTGAGAAGGTGTAGTTTTGCACCAGTCACCCGTTCAGACAGGGCGCGTGCGCGCTCTGCCGGGGCGCCGTGATCACCCACAACAATAAGGGTTGGAGTGATGTTGGACTCAGCAGATTGTGGAATACCCTTGTTAAGGTGTGGAGCAACGATGGTTAAGGAACTCAGGCGATCTTGATGGTGACTCATCAGATCGCCCCAGTCACCGGACAAGCATCCAACAACATGGGCCTTGCGAACGCTAAGTTCATCCAGGGCCTTGATGATACGGTCAGCGTTCGACTTTTCAGATGCCATGGCCGAACCTCCCGAGTCGTTATTCAACCCGAAAAATCAACTACAGAACCGGAGACGTGACGGACCACATCCGATAACAGCCACACCACAGTATTAAGAGACATGGTGCAATTGGCCTAACTGACCTGACATCGTGCCGGATAGCTCGCCTTGGGTCGCGCTACAGCTTTGCAGCATCGGACGTCTACTGCAAGTCCGCAGTTGATAGCCGACTGCCGACATCTTCCGACATAGAACGGAGCCGATAGCCTGGGGGCCTTTGCGCGTGCGGCGGATCGGGCCGGTGGTCCCGTCAAAGGAGGCCGACGTTGCCGACACGACGATCCATAAGCAGACGCACATAAAACAACCGCTACAATCGCACTTTACGGCGAGTAGGTGGATCAGCGCCGCATGATTCGCAAAGCAGCTTTGTGATTGTCGTCGCGGTCCGTAGAAGGTGTTTTAGCACGGCGTCGCGCTACATCGTACCGTGGAACTTCAATTGCTAACGTCACCGCTCGCTCTTATTGAACCGTCCACGATACGGTGTTGCTCGATCCTTCGCGCTGGGCGTGTCGTTCCGACTAGTCAGCACCCAAACGACTCGCCCGGCACAGATTCCGCTGTGTGACTCAAATGGGCGCGCTAATGCCTGGTGCGCCCAGGTGAGGCGCTGGGTGGGATACTCGTCGAAGTTGGCTCGCGCCAACGCCGCAAAAGGGCGCGTGTCAAACTGATGTCATTCGGACACAAGTCCTCCCGGCGCTCGGGGAGCTTGCGCCTTCACAGGACCGAATGGTTCGACTTGCGCCTTTATTGGCGGCCCTCGTAGATTCTTTGACTGATCATCGCTAATCTTCCCGTCAGGGAGGACGTATATGGAGCGCCGACTCGCCGCTATTCTTTTGACCGATATTGTCGGCTACTCACGGCTCATGGGGCTGGATGAGGAAGGCACTATTGCGCGCCAGAAGGCGCACCGACAGGAAATCGTAGACCCAAAGATAGCGAAGTACAGAGGACGCATAGTAAAGTCGACAGGTGACGGACTCTTGGTTGAATTCCCGAGTGTCGTCCAGGCGGTCAAGTGCGCCGTCGATGTTCAAAATGAGATGCAAGACCGCGAGAGCGAGCTGCCCAACGGCAAACGTATCCGTTACCGCATTGGGATCAATCTTGGTGATATCGTTGCTGACGGCGATGACATTCTGGGGGACGGTGTCAACGTTACTGCACGACTGGAAGCGCTAGCTGATCCCGGTGGCATCTGTATTTCGGCTGCAGCTTATGACCAGCTTGCTGGCAAGCTAGATCTTCCGTTTGAGAATGATGGGGAACACACCGTCAAGAATGTTCCGCGGCCAGTGAAGGTGTGGCGCTGGAAGTCGGAGCAGCCTACTCGCGAACAGAGGATTCAAACTGTGGCTTCGTCAGCTGAACCGGCGGCTGATGACCTGAAAATCGAGCAACCCTCTGTCGCAGTCCTACCGTTCGCCAACCTCTCACCCGACCCAGACCAGGAATTCTTCGCGGATGGTCTCGTAGACGACATCATCAACACGCTGTCTAAGATTTCTCGAATGCGCGTTATCGCGCGGCATTCGACCTTTGCTTACAAGGGCAAGTCCGTCGATGTTCGCAACATCGCCGAGGCCCTGAGTGTCCGTTATGTCCTCGAAGGCAGCGTTCGACGTGCCGGCGACAGGCTCCGGGTAACTGCTCAGTTGGTTGACACAAAAGATGGCAGTCACTTGTGGGCTGACCGTTTCGACCGCCAGGTTGAGGATCTGTTCGACATACAGGATGAAATTACCAAGGAGGTGGTGACGGCACTACAGTTTGAGCTGACGGTTGGTGAAGAAGCTCGTGTTTTGGCGCGAGGCACAGACAATATCGAGGCTTGGCAGTACTGTGTCCGAGCGATTGGACTTCAATATCGTTTTACAGCAACGCATCATATTGAGGCGCGAAAACTGGCAGAAAAGGCGGTCGAACTCGATCCTCGGTATGCTTATGCATGGAGCATTCTCGGCTTCTCCTATTTTCGCGAGGCTCGTCTCGACACTTCGGGAGACCGTCTGGAGCGCCTGAAGCGCGCTGCCGAAATATCGGAAAAAGCCATGTCGCTGGACAGTTCAGTGTCATGGGTCGTTGGTTTAAGCGCGTTGGTCGCAGCTGGTTTGGGTGAGCATGAGAAATCGGTTGAAATTGCGACCCAATCTCTGGAGATGCAGCCTGGCAATGCAGACATCAGAGCCAACGCAGCGCTAGCTTTTGCGTTCAGTGGTCGGTTTGAAGATGCCATTGAACAAGTTGGAATTGCAATCTCACTCAACCCACACGCGCCGACTTGGTACCGGTCAGCGCTCGTACGTTCGTTGGCATTGTCCGGCTCTTATGGAGAGGCAATCCGCGTTGCCCAGGAGATGCTCTGTTCTGAACCGGAGCATTTCCCAGCGCGCTTCTTTCTAACCTATGCCCTGCAACGCCTCGGTCGAGAAGAGGAGGCGCGCAATTCTATTGCTGCCCTTCGCCGATCGGTACCGCATTTCAGGACCAACCACATCGATGGTTACCTAACAATGCGGGATCACGAGCTGGTAAAACAAGTAGCAGAAGCGCTGCGCCAGGCCGGCCTGCCCGACGCTGACGCTCCAGCACACGCGAGCCGCCCTTCACTCGCCGTTCTGCCTTTCGAAAATCTGTCCTCCGACCCGGAGCAGGAATTCCTTGCTGACGGTATGGCAGAAGACATTATTTCGGGTTTGTCAAAGTTTCGCTGGCTGTTCGTGATCGCGCGAAGGTCGTCTTTCACCTACAAGGGCCAGGCCAAAGATGTTCGCGAGATCGCCAACGATCTTGGCGTCCGCTACATCGTTGAGGGTAGCATCCGCCGCTCAGGCAACCGAATCCGCGTCACTGCCCAGCTCGTCGATGCGGAAACGGGGAATT
>JBPCXR010000243.1:0-3501 GCA_051027215.1 Pseudomonadales bacterium
GCCACCTGGTCGTCTCTGTCACTCGCCTTGCAGCCGCAACGCTCGTGCCAGATACTAGGTGCATCAAAGCTTAGACGTTAGGCGGCAACAGAAAGATTTTCGGGTTCCAACGTCCGCTATACTCCCCAGACCGGACATTCAGCCACTATTAGCCTGAGTGTCTGCTTATGACCCAAAGCGGACGGTCGCCAAATAGCAGATAGCCCACTCAACCATCGGCCAGATACCGGCCCAGTCACAGGGAACACCTATGTCCGTTATGGAATTCATACTCGTTGCCCATGCGATCATCGTAGGTCTCGCCGTTGCCGAGATTCTGCGAGGGTTAGCTGAAATGGTCCGCGCAGAAAATTCAATAATTAGCAGCCGATTGCTGTTAATAGCCGGCTGGACGCTGCTCCTGCTTTGGCAGGTCTGGTGGGCAATATGGCAGGTGGGAGATCGTGCCGAATGGACGTTTCCGGAATTCCTGATGAGCCTGATCCCAGTCGCGCTCCTTTATGTAACCGCGCGCCTTTGTTTTCCGGAAAAGATATCCGGTTCAGATCATCAAGCGTACTACTCGCGTATCTCCCCACAACTATTTTTACTGGTGGGTACGACCTATCTGGCTTTCGCATTTTTTTGGCAACCCTTTGTTTTCGGCGAGATAGTACCTTGGGTATTTGCTTCACAGGTGGCAGTGGCCACCCTCGCCATTATCGCTAGCCGTTATCATGCACCGGCTTTCCAATTACTGGTGATTGTCGCCATGGTTGTTCAAGTGATTTGGCGGGGATTATCTAGTGTCGTCGGGACTTAAACGGCTGCTCTTGGGAAGACCGGCAGTTAAGTCTATCGTGCTGTGCCGTCTAACAATGCGCTTCATTGATGCCTCGCAACTTTCGTCACGGTTCTTGCAGACGCAAGAACCCCGCCGTAAGCTGGCTGCATCAAAGCTTAAACGCTAGCCATCAAGAGACGCCAGTTTATGGGACCGGACTTCAGCGCACGATTCCCTACGTTCGCCAACTTAATCAAAAAGTCCCAGCCAGAGGAGATTCTCCCTCCATTATCATCGTCGCATTTGGCGAAGTTGGAGACTTCGCTCGGTATTCTCTTGCCAAACTCCTACAAGTCGTTTCTCGAAATCTCCGGCGGGCTATGGTTGCTCGGTGGCGCGGTGCAATTGAGTTCAAATCACCCATTCCCCCACGATTTCCCCGCCTACAAGGACCTTTCTCCTCAGCATAAGACCGTTGTCCGACAGCGGGGCGGAATATGGCCGCCCCCTTCGCAAGGAATGCTTTGTTTTGCCGAATATTTCTTGGAGGCCGATGGTGATCAGGTCCTCTTCAAAACGGATGAGGATCCTTTAGATGGAGAATATCCCGTTTACTACTATGCTCATGAAAATTCACCAGCTCGCGTATCTCAGGTAGCTGATTCTTTCTTCGATTGGATAGAGAATGTTTGTATTCAGTCGTTCTCTGATGGCTAACAATGCGCTTCATTGTTGCTCTCTGGCTCCCGTCACGAAGCTTGCACAAGGCAACCTTCGCGCCGTAAGCTGAACGGCATCAAAGCTTAGACGTTAGGTGGCACTAAACTTGCGAACGAGTATTCGAGTTGTTGCGCTATCGATCTCAGTTGCAATCGCAGCTTGGTTGGTCCCGAAATTTATTTTCTTTCTTGAGCAGGACGATTGCCTGGATTCGGGTGGCGCGTTGAATTCTGCAGGCATCTGTGTTGTGGAAACAGGCTCCCATTATTCTCCCTTATTTGGGCCACAAACACCTTATGTCCTTTGGTTCTTGCTGTTTGTCCTAGCCGCCGCACTTATTCTCGGACTTTCAAGAATCGGAATGTGGTTTTACGGAATCGTATCCCGCGCGTCGAGTAGTGATGGTCCTCCCACCTAACTATGCGCTTCATTGATGCAACCTGGTCGTATCAAAGCTTAGACGTTAGGCGGCAGTAGAAAGATCGACGGGTTCCAATGTCCGCTAATCTCCCAATGCCGGACACTCAGCTACAGTTAGCTTGAGTGGCAGTTTTTAACCCAAAGCAGACATTGAGTGAATTGCGGTAGAACTAAGAGCAGTTTATGCAGTCACAGTTGTTCATACATCCTTTGTAGGGGCTCCGCATGAACGCAATCACTAGGTTACTCGTAGTTGTTGCATTGGTTACCGGGCAATGCGCGCTGGCGGTTGAAGTTGATGATGAGGAAGCACTGCGAGCACTGGATCAAGCGTATGCGACTGCATGGATGAATGGTGACGCCGATGGCGTGATCGCGTTATTCACCGAAGACGCCACACTTGTACCGCATCATGGTGATACGCCAGTCAAGGGGCATAAGGCCATCAGAGATGGCTGGTTTAATCCAGAATATCCCCCAACGGTGGTTCCAGAATCGGTAAGGGATCCGGTCGAGATTTTTGTTTTGGGCGATGTGGGTGTAATCCGAGGTCGAGCTCGACTGGTCTGGGAATATGAAGGGACGCGGACAACTATTCCGGATGGCAACTACGTGATGATCGCGGTTCGCTTGGATCAAGGATGGCGTATTCGTTTGCTTACCTGGAATGATGACCCTCGTGACTGGTTACAGGAATCTATCAGCTAGATTCCAGTCCAAGTAGCGGCTGCCTTGGGAAGGACCGGTCGTTGAGATTATCGTACTGTGCCGCCTAACAATGCGCTTCATTGAAGCCACCTGGCCGTATCTGTCACTCGCCTTGCAGCCGCAACGCTCGTGCCAGATACTAGGTGCATCAAAGCTTGGACGTTAGGTGGCAGTCATTCGTACCGCGTTGCTCGTACTAATTGGAGCTATCCCCGCCACAATTCTCTGCTGGTTCCTAGGCACTGCGGTTATATCCGGTTTCGTTGCCTATTTCGCCCCGTCCAACTTTTATTGGCCAGCCATTGCTCTCGGTTCGCTGGCTGAGATCTATGCGACTTACGCTTTGTGGAATGCCGCCTTTGGAGTGACCGACCGCTGGGTGGAGATTGGGCTTGCTGCCGGTCTAGTCGCCGCAATACCTATTGTCCGACACCTAACCTGGGCCGACGACCCTTTTCTTCCGGGCAATTTACGATACATCGCCATTGGACCAATCGTCGCTGCGATCTATGTTCTAGTCGAAATTGCCAACAAACGGCGTGCGCGTCAGACGTGAGGTCCATTTTCGATTCTATTTTTTGTTCTTAGCCTCCTAACAATGCGCTTCATTGAAGCCACCTGGTCGTATCTGTCACCCGCCTTGCAGCCGCAACGCTCGTGCCAGATACTAGGTGCATCAGAGCTTAGACGTTAGGTGGCAGCAGAGTACCTATCTGTTTGCGAGGAATACACGGCCTTCTTAGCGATCTTCGGACTGTTCAGACTCTTCGAATCTTCGATAGATTCGGCGCAGCGAAGTCTCTATGTCCTTGCGCTGCAGGCCTGGACGAATTTTGATCATTCGATATCGGTAAAGTTCTTGCCCATCAACCGAGCATATCGTTTGCGTA
>JBPCXR010000244.1:0-4407 GCA_051027215.1 Pseudomonadales bacterium
AACCCGACTACCGACGTCCTGCCCTACGGGCTGTATTGCCTTCACCTGGGCCTTGGTAGAGGTATCCAAATCGCGAAACAGTATTTGCAGCGCTTCAACGATGGTCGACTTGCCGACTTCATTGGGACCTTCGATGACCGTCACCCCATCAGCAAAGGAAATTTCGCGGTCACGAACCCCACGCCAATCCTTGAGCGACAAGCGAACGAGCTGCATCAGTCCTGTGCCTGACGGCTAAGCCGATAGCACAGCTGTAGTGCCGCAAGCGCAACGGCGTCACCACTGTTCGCATCAACCAGCAGATCGTTCCAGGCGAGCTTCGCATAGCCAGCGAGATCAACGCTATCCTGGTCAAACGCATCCGGTAGAATTGCCAGGTCGCTGGTGCGCTCGCGCCAACGCAAGCTGGCGAAGAGCTCGGCATGTGCTTCTATGAGCGCATCCAGACGACTCGCCAGCGCTAGATTGATGCTGCCTTCGAACCCTACTTTGACAACCGTGCGTTCCTTATCTGGCAAGCCTCGCAGCCACTGCGCAAAGCGTTCCAAATCGTCGCTGTTGTTCAGCATCCACTGCTTGGCAATAAAGACCCATTCACCGACGCTGTGCGGCTCAACTCGGCAATCACCAGCATCAGTAAGCTCGACCAGCAGCACCTGATTGGGATCCACCTCATCAAAGGCAGTCGCAACTGGCGCGCCCGAGTACCAGATGCGACCCGTGCTACCGACACGGGTCACCGAGTGTCGATCGCCCAGGGCCAGGTAGGCAATTCGGTCGTCGACGATGGCCGCTTCAGCATCGCGCAGCGAAATGATGTCGGGACGACTCGTATCGGGAGACAGGCTGTCCACCTGACCATGCGCCACAGCCACCCGCACGATACCCTTGGCCGGAGTGAGTGCCGCAGCCAAGTCGGCACACAAATCAGAATTGGGTCGCTTATTCGGCCAGGGCGCGCCCACCACTTCGACACCAGGCAGACCGGGCACGAAGAACGGCTGCGCATCGCGAATCACAAAGATGTGTTCGCCAGCTGCTTCGAACTCTGGAGTTGCGTAGATGCTGGCAGCGTCTAGGGGATCGTGATTACCGGGTAGCAGAAACACGGGTACCGAGACTTGCTCCAATGCATCTAAGGTGCGCATGAGCGTCTGGCGGGAGAGCTGGTTGGACTCGAAAACGTCTCCTGCTACTACAACGAATTTGGCCTGTTGAGCTTTAGCCAGCTTGCCAATCGCAACAATTGCATCGATGCGCGCCTGAGCAAAGCGCGGCGCCGCCTCGCTTTGCAGAAACGCACGGGTCATACCAAGCTGCCAGTCGGAAGTGTGGATGAATCGGATCGGCACCGGGGAAGCACTCATCGCTAGCGGGTTCAGCCACCCCGGGCAGAAAGCTCAGCTGCACGCTTGCCCGCTATCCAGTCCGGCTCCACAGACAATCGCTGTGCAACTTTGGAGTCAGGCTCCACCACCCGCCAGAACGGTATCACTCGGGAGGAATCGCGGCCCTCGCCCAGATCTTCCAATGCTGCCTCGGAGGCAACTCGAAGAAAGATGGCCGTAGACAATGGGCAAGTGCCATCACAGTCGTTGGCCGCAGCCAACTCAGCACGCATCTGTGGCATGGTCCGAACTTCGCCCTCCGGAATCTGCCGCAGATACTCCGCAACAATGGCCGGTGTTGCCACAAACATCATCTGCCCGGGCTGCATGCCGCCAAAGGGCTTCGCCAACTCCACCACCTTGGGCTCTTTTTTGTCCGCCAAACGCTCCCGCGCGCTGCGCGGAGCATTGCGACCACCAGACTTGCTCATTAACCGGACCCCGCAGAATCACGCCACAGCAGCCGACACTAACATGGGATTTGCCAAAGACCCACGGCTACTCGACCATGCTCATCCTGAGCCTAGCGCGAGACGCCAATGAACGTTTACGACAATGTGCTGGAGATGATCGGGCACACGCCCATGCTGCAGGTGCATCAGTTCGACACTGGTCCCTGCGAATTGTTTCTGAAACTAGAATTCATGAATCCCGCCGGATCGATTAAAGATCGAATCGGACGCTCAATGATCGAGGAAGCTGAACGACGCGGCGATCTCAAACCTGGTGACACCATAGTAGAAGCCACCGCAGGCAATACCGGATTAGGATTGGCATTGGTCGCCACCCAGAAGGGCTACCCGCTGGTACTGGTGGTTCCCGACAAAATGAGCCAAGAAAAGATCTTCAACCTCAAAGCCATCGGCGCTGAGGTGGTGCTAACTCGCTCTGACGTCGGCAAAGGTCATCCAGAGTACTATCAGGATCTCGGAGCCCAGATCGCCCAAGAGCGCGGCGGTTACTTCATTAATCAGTTCGCCAATCCAGACAACCCTGCAGCCCACACAGACACCACCGGTCCAGAAATCTGGCAACAAATGGACGGTAAGCTGGATGCAGTCGTCGTTGGCGTCGGCTCCAGCGGCACCATCACTGGCCTAACCCGCTATTTTCAAAGCATCAAAGCTCCCGTAGAGATTGTCGTCGCTGACCCACAAGGCTCCATTCTTGCCGACTACATAAATCATGACCGCATCCCCGAAAGCGGTTCGTGGCTGGTAGAAGGAATCGGCGAAGACTTCCTACCGGAGATCAGCGACTTTTCCGGTGCTAAGCAGGCGTTCTCAATTTCCGACGCCGAGTCGTTCTCCACCGCTCGTGCGCTGCTCACCAAAGAAGGCATCATGGCCGGATCGTCAACGGGCACCCTGCTAGCAGCCGCTCTACGCTTCTGCCAGGCACAAACTGAGCCCAAGCGCGTGGTGACCTTTGCCTGCGACACAGGTAACCGCTACTTGTCGAAGCTCTACAGCGATTTTTGGATGGTGGATCAAGGGTTCATCGCCCGCGAGCACTTCGGAGACCTGCGCGATCTGATTGGTCGCTTGCACCGTGAGAAAGCCACCGTAGTGGTTGGTCCGGACGACACCCTCACTACGGCCCACAATCGACTACGCAACGCCGGCTTCTCGCAGCTGCCGGTGATCGAAGATGGGCGCCTAATTGGCATCATCAGCGAAGACGACATTATGCGCCGTGCGTTCGGCGACCCTTCGCGATTCGCCGATCAAGTACGCCAGGCAATGCACGGCAGCTTTTTGAAGATCGAACGCAGCATGAGCATCGACAACTTGGTCGCACTGCTGGAGTACCAGCCATGTGCCGCGGTAATGGACACCAATCAGGTCGGCGCACGCTTTCTTGGCCTAATCACACGCTCCGATGTGTTGAACTATCTGCGCAGGCAAGTCGCCTAGGGCAAGCGGTTCGATGGCTAACTTAAGTTTCTGAATCGGCACTGTTGTGCGGTGCCACCGGCTCTTCCGGAAACTGATCGTTAATCCAAGGCTTCAGCCAACGATCGAATATTAAGAACCCTGTGAGCAGCGCCAGTAGACCGTATGCACCTGCCCATACGACGAAATATATCGGCCAAAGAAAAGCCTTGACCAGGTTTCCAATGCTATCTCCGGTCAAGCGAATGATGGCCTCGGACAGCTGCGAAGTGAGAAAATCTACCGGACCCGCTGCTTCGGATGCGTCCGCAAAGAGGGAGCCGAGCTGCAACACCACGAAGGTCGCAACAAAGCCAAGCCCGTAAAACCCGCCCCCACGCAAGCGCCACATACGCAGCAAACCCGCGCGCACCCAGACCCACAATAACCGTGGATTGTCGCTGGCTGCCGCTGCCTGCTGAGCGCGCAGCGATACACGCTCAGCAACGCGCTGCTTCAAGGCAGGCTTGGAACTCTGCTTAGCCATCAAACAATTCGTCAGGTCAGGTTAGGATACTGCTACACATAGTGGAGGTTGTTATGAGCATCGGCAAACTAGAAGGCAGAGTCGTGGTGATCACCGGCGGCGCCAGCGGCATTGGCAAAGCCTGCGCCCTGCGCTTCGCCGAAGAAGGTGCGGACATTGTCATTGCCGATCTGCAAGCAGAGCGGCTCGATGCTGCACTCACAGAGATTCAGCGCGGAACCAACGGCCGCGCTGTGGGCGTGCCCACCAATGTAACGGATGAAGAGAGCGTCGAAGCACTGGCCGAGCGAGCCATGGCAGAGTTTGGCCAGATTGACGTGCTGGTTGCCGCTGCAGGGATCTCCCACGCCCAATACGAAAGTGGCAAGAAACACAGCAGTACCGGCGAGTTCAGCGGCAAGCTATTGGACCTGCCCCTGGCCCACTGGAATCAGGTTCTAGCGGTAAATCTGACCGGTGTCATGCTCAGCAACAGAGCGGTTGCGCGCCGCATGATCGCCAACGGCCGGCCGGGAGCCATCGTCAACATCGCCTCATCGGCGGCAAAAATTCCACTAGTTGGCGCTGGTGATTACAGCGTCTCCAAGGCTGGAGTGGC
>JBPCXR010000245.1:0-29049 GCA_051027215.1 Pseudomonadales bacterium
GCGCAGCACCGGCTCCAACCAGCCCTAGGAGCAGCAATAGCGCTGCGGGCAATTTCACTGGTATGAGTCTATTCATGACATTGGCTTCCTTGTGTGGGTGGCTCGGATCGCGACAATCCCCGGGTATATATTAAGCAACTTCGGACGTCTTTGGCAGATTGCTTCGCAACAGCGCCAACAGCCGGGTCCAATGACGCTCAGCGCCTGCACGCTGATAAACCAATGGCCGTTCCGGAAACACAAAGCCATGACGAGTGTCGGGATACCATTCCACGCGATAACGGATTTGGGCGCGCTGCAAATGAATTTCCAGCAACTCCATGAGTTCCGGCGGTGCCCAAGCATCTGCTGCAGCACAGCCAATGTAGAGTTCAGCCTGCACGGAGCCAAGTTGCCGATGCACAGAGTCTAGGCCCTGATGGCAAAGACGCACACCATGGAAGGACGCCGCCGCTGCCATTTGCGGCCCGAAGTGCGAGGCAGCAGCCAAAGCGAATGGACCGCTCATGCAGTAACCGACACAGCCGAATTTCCCTCTGTGCAATCCAGGGCGCGGGCGCAATTCCGCCAGCAACGCCTCCAGATCGGCGCATACAGCGGCTGCGCTGAGTGAATTCATGTGACCGTACATCGCTTCTCGATCAGCCCCGGTGACGCCGCTGCGTGTGCGGCGATAGTAGAGATTCGGAACGGCCACACTGTAACCGGCGCTACCCAGGCGTTTGGCCATGTCGAACAGCTCGGGGCGAATGCCCGGCGCATCCATCAATAGCAGCACCAGGGGGTAGTCGAAATCTGTATCTGGCTGGGTGATGAAGGTATTCATTGCCCCGGCGCCGGTGTTTACCTCGATGATTTGATCCAACACGTGCAGTACCTGTGATTGTGGTGGACGGCCGCGAAGCCATGGGATAGGGTCGCGCCTTTCCATGCTGCCGCCAGTTACAAGGATATCAGCGTGCCGGGATCAGACATTAAACGCGCCGGCCTAAAGGTTACCCTGCCGCGCTTGAAGGTGCTCGAAGTGTTAGAGCAGGCCGAACCACACCATATGAGCGCAGAGGATGTGTACAAGAACCTCCTGGAGTCGGACGACTCGGTGGGCCTTGCTACCGTGTACCGGGTGCTGACCCAATTTGCCGACGCTGGCATTGTTGAGCGCCACAACTTCGACGATGGCCACTCTGTCTACGAGCTGGCGGCGGATGAACACCATGATCACATGGTGGATGTGGATAACGGGGTCGTAACTGAGTTCGTAAACGATCGAATCGAAGCGTTACAGCGAGAGATCGCCGCCGAGCACGGGTTTGAATTGGTAGACCATCAGTTGGTGCTGTACGTGCGCCGCAAGCGCTGAGCTAGCGGATTCAGGAAGGCTCGCTATCGTCAAGCAACGCTCGGTAAGAGCGCATATGGCGGCGGGCAGCCAATTCGTCTCCCTGAAGCTCGCTCACGCGCGCCAGGTTGTAATGAGCATCGGGCACATCTATAGCTGCAAGGTAATACTTGGCTGCCCGATCCAACTCTTCTAGCTCATCGAATACCGTTCCTAGGTTATACGCGGCAAGCTGGTGCTTCGGCACTATCGCCAGAGCCAATTCGTAGTGCTTTTTCGCTCGGCGCAAATCGCCGCTCATCTGATACAACCGTCCAAGATTAACGTGCGCATCAGCGTTGTCTGGGTCGGCGGCGATGGCGCGCCGATAAGCCTCCGGTGCGCGCTCAGGTTCCAGCTCCTCCAGATCTAACCCCATGTTGTACCAAGCATCGGTGTCCAGCTCTTCAGGTTCAGACACGACGATTAGTTGAGGCTGATTGATGGAAGCCACAGTACCGGTGACCTCTGGAGCAACGGCGTTGTCGAAATTCAGCTGGCCCTGGCCGGTCTCCGCATTCCACAGCCGATCTTCTTCCCGCACCACGACCTGATGGCCTATGGCTTGAATCTTGATCGATGCCAATGAGCGACTATCGTTCAGGGTCCCGTGCAACTTCAGCAAAGCACGGTTCGCCCGCCGCGGCGTAATGCGTGCCTCGAGCAACTCTTTGGCAGTACGCAACAACACGACGTCCTGGAATGAGAACTGATAGTGCCCACGGGCACCACGTTGGGGTGTTACCAGACGCCGACGTACATAGTGCCGGACCTGTGCAGGCTTCAGGCCGATCCAGTCAGCAACTTCGCGAGTGCTGTAACCATGATCGGAGCCAGGCTCTTGCTGAGCGTGCAGGCGATTCAAGAAATGTTGCGCTCGATGGCTGTGCGACGGGGTGCCGCGGATGGCCGCAGACTATAGACCACGGCGCGCACTCACTCAAGTTGCTTGCCACCCAATTGCACTGGCCAAGTGAAGCGGCTTGACCGCATAATCCCGAATCTAGTTCTCCCCCATGCTTACCTGACGTCATTGTCGGGCAATTGGGGACAACAAGCGCTCGCGAGCCGCGTCCAGGGCGCGGCGTTTAAAGGAATACGTTGACGAAACCAAGCTCCATCCGGACCAGGCTCCTCGCGCTTGCGGGCACCCTCGCAGGCAGCCTCGTTCTGTTGCTGACGGCTTTGATTGGCGATCAGGCAATTTCCACAGCGGTTACCGGCCCGAATGTCCTGCTGATCGCTGCCGCGCTGCTCGGCGGGCTGGGTCTTTGGCTTGTCGGCCGCCTGTACCAACTGACGTCACATCAGGCTTTGCTAAGCAATGAGCTGCAGGGTAGCGGCCAACAAGACCCTCACGGCTCAGATAAAACCCGCAGCGATGGTCTAATCGGCCCGGTATCGGAATCGACCGGCGAAGATTCTGGGGCACCTAGCGCTCCGCACTTTCCGCCGAACACCCAGGCGCATTTGCTACACGACATCATTGACCAGATTCCCTACCCCGTCTTTGCTCTAGATCAACAGGGCCAAGTACTGTTTGTGAATGCGGCTTTGGCAGCGCTTTATAACACCACCCCACAGAAGTTGGCGCACTATCAACCAGACGGACACCTGCGCCGTTTAAGTTCAGATGATCTGTTGACTCGCCCAGCCGACAACGCCGAAGGCGAAGAGTGGCTGACGACGCTGGATGGCGAAGAGCGCCGCTATCTGGTCCAGCGGCTACCCTTTCATAGCCAGATCGAGGGAGAGTTGGTCGTTGCTGTTGATGTGACGGAGCTGCACAAGCTGCAGCTACAGCTGCAGTTCAGCCAGCGCCTCGAGGTCTTGGGCACTCTGGCGGGCGGCATCGCGCACGACTTCAATAACCTGCTAACACCTATTTTGGGCTATTCGTCCATCCTGCTGGAAAGTGACCTCGAGCCTACCCATCTGCGAAAAGTTCAGGCCATAGCAACGTCCGCCAATCGAGCTCGTAAGGTGGCCCAGCAGATGCTCTCGTTCAGCCGCCAGCACGACGATTTAGACGCCAAGGAGCAAGTGGATCTTGCTGCGATCATTGTCGAAGCCGTCACTTTCATGAAGGCGTCGGTACCGCCCCATATCGATATTCAGACGGATTTGCAGGCATCACCCTGGATCAACGCCGACTCGGGGCAGCTTCATCAGGTACTGGTGAATCTTTGCACTAACGCGACCCAAGCCATTGCCGCATCCAACGGACAAGTGCTCGTGCGTTGCCAGGAGCTCTCGTCCGGAGATCCCGCACTGCCCACGCTTCTGCGTCATTGCGACTGCGCGCTGATCGAGGTCATCGACAACGGTACCGGCATGAGCAAAGCCGTGATGAACCATGTCTTCGAACCTTTCTTTACCACCAAAGAAGTTGGCGAGGGCAGCGGTCTAGGGCTCAGCATCGTCAAAGGCATCGTTACGCGCCATGGTGGCACCATTGACGTCAGTAGCAGCAAAGAGACTGGCACCAGTTTCCGTGTCTACCTGCCCACCGCTAAGCTTCGAAGCTTCGAGCCAACCAGAACAGGCAACCCCGAGCCACGGTTGTTGCTAGTAGACGATGACGACATGGTCCTACGGGTACTAGAAGACCTATTGAAGACCCGTGGTTTTGCGGTAACCGCTTTCAGTGATCCGCAGACCGCGCTAGCGCATCTGAGCAAGGCTGCAAACGAAATCGACGTGATGATCACCGACAACAATATGCCAAAGATGAAAGGTGTCGATCTCGCCCGCTCTGCGCGCCAAATAGTCCCGGACCTGCCCATTATTTTAATCACGGGATTTGCTCGGCCGTCCGACACCGAGCTAAGTAACATTTCCCGCAACCTCATGAAGCCGGTCTCCAGCAAAGACCTGACAGATGCGATTCGTGCGGTGACAACGGAACATCAAGCCGCCTGAGTTTCGGCACACATGCGGTGCCGTTCTCTAGCGCCTGCGCTGAGCGCGCAATGCTTCTTTTAGAAACTCAATCTGCTCAGGCGTGACTTTCTGAAACTCGTCGATATAGCAGGGAATGCCGGGCTCAATCCCAAGGCCGCGATTTTCCAATGGCCGTATGCTATCCATCTTGCACAGCCGGCTACTATGGGTCTCGTAGGAAATGCCGCTGCCTCGGCGCAGGCCAATGCATCGGTGCGGGAACTGCACTAGATAACGCTCCTTATTGCTCATCTTGAACACCAAGTGCTGCGCATCTAATACTTCGTGGCTTCGAATCCGGCTGGTTGACAAGCACCGCTCCGTGTAGACCTCAGGGTCTTCTCCTGAACGTTCCAGCAACTCGTCGAGCGGCGGCAGCGGCGCTTTTTCGGATTTGGCCGATTCTTGCGCTCGCGATTCTTCTTGCCCCGGCTGTTCTGGCGACGCTTCCTCTGCAGTAGCAGCCGCCACGCTTAGCCCAGCGAACGCCAGCACCAGGCTCATTGCCATTGTTAGCGCAAATCTCGTCTTCAGCATGGCCATTACCTCTCTACACAGACACATATCGTTAGATGCCTGGCTCCGCTGTAGGTTCCAGCAGTGTCGGCAAGACCTGTTCACAAGGCATTTCTATCTTTAGCTGCAGCTCATCGTCGGCACGAGTGCGACCCAAGTTGAGCGCCGCCATGGGTACCCCTTGTTGCTGCGCACGACGACAAAATCGGTAGCTCGAATGAATCATCACCGAAGAGCCGAGGATCAACAAGGCCCGGTGGGAGTCAATCCAGGCATAGGCTTCGGCAACCGTTGCCGCAGACACCGAGTCACCAAAAAACACCACATCGGGCTTCACCACCCCACCACAGCGCTCGCAGCAAGGAACCACGACACGATCCAACTCAGCATCGCTTAGGTCGGCATCGCCATCCGGAGCCAGCTGTGGCCGCTGACCGAGCAGATGGGCGTTGGCAAACTCGAGCCAACGTTGGATCGACTCCCGCTCCCTGCTCGCGCCACATTGCAGACAATTCACCCGGTGTAAATTTCCATGCAGCTCTAACACGCGCCTATGCCCGGCCTGCTGGTGCAATCCGTCAACGTTCTGCGTGATCAACGCACCTACCATGCCTCTTTGCTCCAGCTGTGCCAGCGCTGCATGGGCCCCATTAGCTGTAGCTCGGCTGAAAGCCGGCCAACCAAACATGCTGCGTGCCCAATAGCGCTGCCGAGACGCCGCGGATGCTAAAAACGCTTGTATGGTGACCGGTGGAGGACGTTTGTAGGCACCGCTCAAATCGCGATAGTCGCCTATGCCGGAGGCTGTACTGATTCCTGCGCCGCTCAGCGCCAAGACTGGCCGATTTCGCTGTAAGAACTCAGCCAGTTGCTCCTGGGCGGTTATTAGGTCCGAAATTGCTGGAGAGCAGCCCACCTTTATTGCCGCACGGCCGCCACTACTGGGGCTGCCACCACTTTATACGCGTCTGGTGGCAGCGCTGCACGGTGCCATGCCAGCAGCGTGTAAACACCCGTGCTTATTGCCAGAGCCGGAAAAACTTCATGCAACCAGCTATTCCAGCCAAGCGCTAACCAACCCAGGAGTACAGTCACACCGGCAATCATGGCGCTGACGACAGCAAAGGCGTCACCACGCTTCCAGTACAAGCCAAGGAGCACAGGGGGTAAAAAACAGACCGCATACAAGCTGCCGGAAAAGGTGGTGATCTCGACAATACCAGCGGGGGGCTGCAATGCCAGCAGCGCTGCCAGCAAAGCGAAGGCTACTACACAGATCCGTGTCGTCCCAATGCCACCAGCGTTAAAAGCAACGCGCCTGAGCGGCAACAGCAGGTCTTTAAAGAACGTAGAAGCTGCGACCAACAGCACGCTGTCGAGCGATGACATGGCCGCTGCCAGAATCGCAACCAACAACAAGTCACTCACCCACAGTGGAAAGACGGCAGGATCGTTAAGCAAAGTCGGCACAATCAGATCGGTATCGGAGACGTTATCTAAAATTCCATGAGCATAGAGCCCGACAGGGAACAGGCAGAATTGAATGACTACTATGCCGATGAGGGCTACCCACATTCCCTGCCGGACGCTGCGCTCGTCTCGTAGCGCGTAAAATCGGGAGATCTGCCGCGGGTCAACGAACAGCTTCAGCGATCCGGCGAGCGCAACACCTAACAAGACAATAAACGGGGTGCCAGCGTTGGCTGTGAACAAATACTCCGTTTTTGGTTGCGCCTGTAGCGTCACTAGGGCACCCACACCACCGGCCGCCTGAGTGACGAACCAAAATATTGCGATCGAACCGAGCATCATCATCAGGCCCTGAACCACGTCGGTACGAACCACGGAGTAGAACCCCCCCGCCGACGTGTAGGCGACGACGATCGCGAGCACCAATCCCACTGCCCACTCATAGGGAATATCAAAAAATAGCTGAAACAAATGCCCGGCACCTTTGAATACCGCCAATAGATAGAGCAGGCTGGAGGCAACTATGATCACCGCAGATGCGGTGCGTAGCGCGCGGTGCTCGGAAGGAAATCGATGGATTAGGTACTCCGGCACAGTTAAGGCCCCGGTGGCTGCGGTAAAGCGCCGCATTCTTGGCGCTACAAAGCGCCAAGAGAGCCCCGTGAACAGCACCATGAGCACTGCTAGCGTCATCCACGGTAAGCCGTAGGCGTAACCCTTACCGGCATTACCTATGTAGCTGTTGGTACTAGCAAAGGTGGCGAAGAACGACGCCCCGAGCACCAGCCCTCCCATGCGACGACCACCGACGAAGTAGTCCGCCAACGCCTTGCTTTCACGCCGTCCCACCATGGCGTTCCAAAGCAACATAGCGAGATAGGCGACAAAGGCGAGCGCCGCCAGCCAATGGGATTGCAGTTCAGGCATACTAGGGCAGACGTTCCAGGAGAACGCTATGCGTTACGCTGTCCAATACCTGATCCCTTTGCTCATCGTCGCTTCTCTAGTTTACCTTGTTACTCGCGGGCGCTATAGCGGTGGCGAACTGTCTGAGGCAGCCAAAGACCAGCGCACCTTTTTGGTTATTTTTTGCATTGGCGCTGTCGTAGCTGCCATTCTTGGCTTTTTGTTTTATCAATACATGATGCCCTGAGCATGACGCTGCAGATCACGCCTCACGCGGCTGACTTCGGCGCCCGAGTCGAGTGTCCAGCTCTGGCAAACGCTGCAGATACCGGAGCGCTGGCCGAGCTAGTGCCCCACATCCGAGCAGCTTGGCTGCAACACCAAGTGCTCTACTTTCCGCAACAACCCTTAACCCATGCACAGCTCTCGGCCTTCACATTGGCGCTCGGAGATTGGGGCGCCGAGCCATATCTGGCCGGTATCGAAGACAGCCCCCATATCGTCGAGGTCAAGCGTGAAGCGAAAGAACAGGCATCGCCGTTTGGCAGTGCTTGGCATTCTGACTGGTCGTTTCGCCGGGAACCACCAGCGGCCACTATTCTCCACAGCAAGGTCATTCCGCCGCACGGCGGCGACACCTTGTACGCAGACGGCTACCGCGCCTTTGAAGCTCTGCCGGCCTCATTGCAGAGCGCGCTGACAGAGGTAGAGGCATTGCACAGCGCTCGCCGCTCCTATAGCCACGCAGGTTTTTTAGCGGGCGGTGGGGACTTGCGCAGCATGAGCATCCGACCAAACGACGATGCCTACGCCACCCAGCGCCACCCTGTGCTGCGCACACACCCAGAGACCGGCCGTACCGCACTGTGGATTAACCGGGTCTATACCATAGACCTCGTCGGTCCAGAGCCGGAAGAAGCGCAACGTCTGTTGACGTACTTGCTTGAACACTCAGTGCAGGAACAGTTCATCTATCGGCATCTCTGGCAGCCGGACATGTTGGCTCTGTGGGATAACCGCAGCGTGCAACACTGTGCCGAGGGCGGTTACGATGGCCATCGACGACTGCTCCACCGAACCACCGTGGCCGGGGATCAGCCCTACTTTCGCTCAGCTTAGGAGCGACGCTCAACTTCGCTTTACATTCGGCTTACCGGTCAAGTGAATTGGCCATGCTAGTCTGGCGGGATTGTATGTGGGGGCCAACGCGTGGAAGATTTGACCGGTTGGATTGGCCTGCTGTGGTCTGCAGTCGCGTTGCTTGCAGGTATGGTTGCAGGCGGATTCTGGAGCGAGCTACGACGCACACAACTTTCTGACACCCTGACTCGGGCCAGCGATCGCATACGAGCACTGGACAGCAAGTCAGATCATTTCGCCTTTGGGATCACAGATCTTGAAGTGCGCATCCGTGCGGCTGACAACGAAATCGCGATGCTTCGCTCCGACCTGAAAGTTCGTAGAGCAACCTATGAAAGGCTCAACGCAGAGTTGCGCGTTCACTGGGATGAAGCCCTCGAATGCAAGAGGGGGCTCGCCGAGCAGGAGCAAAAAGCCGACAACCTGCAGCACGAAATCACCAACTGGAAGTCCAAGCTAGGCACCCTGCATGAGCGCATGGCCGCTGGTGAAATTTCCGACCGTGGTCTAAAGCGCGAGCTCGCCGCAGGGCTATCTGAGATCTTCAAGCAGGCAGGGGATGAGCTGCCAACCGTGCAACGCCTGTTGTTGGAAAACACCATCGCCATCGGCCTCGGTGAAGACTCAACACAGCGTAGCTACCAAGAAATACTCGAACTGCTGTATGCACGCATCGAGCTGCTGGAAAGCCAGGTTCGCTATTGGCAGGATCGATCCACTGGCCGCATCAGCGCAGACCAACCCGCTCCGGCTCCAGCCTCTGCTGATGCAGAGCTACAAGAAGTTCTGCCGTTCGAGGAATTCGCGGCGACCAAAGCAGCAAAGCCACGCCCAGCCCGTCGACCAAGCAAAAAGGCTAAGAAGGTGAAGGGCCCGATTCGCGCCTGAAGTCGGCACTGCATAAGTACTCCAGAAAGTCTTCGACTTTGAGTTCGCAGAGACGACTGTGAGCTTTTGATTCACGCAGCTTCAAGACACCTGCAATCGCACCGCTGATTTGTATGCGGCGCGGGAATCGGAGTCCGTCAATTTGGGCGAACTGAATTTTTGTCTCAAACGTGTCTTCGTCTTCATCGACAACTCGATAGGTACAGCTAGAGTCTCCATGGCTGGGTCCGGCCACTTCACTGGTAGCAAACAACCGATATCCCCGGCGACCAGTATGCAGATCCAGCACCTGCTCGCACCGATCTGAGCTGAACAAAGCAGCCAACACATCTACGCCAGGTAAGGCCGGCTTATCCGGTCGCTGCTTACCGTTCTTATTTACCCGTAAGGTGCCGTCACTCACCTGCACTCGCCGGCGCTTGTCACGACCACGCTCGTTGTACTGAAACTGTTCTGGGGTGGGTGTGCCTTCGTGCCAGGTGCCATGGGCTCGAAACTTACTGCGCCAGGGACTCAGTGCGTCCCATAAACCGGTAGCCTTAGCCTGGCCAATGATTCGATAACCCTGGTCGTCCCGCAGTAAGGCGATAGTGGCTGTTCCCGCCGGTGCTCCGGCCACGGTCGCATCGTACACCAGCACCTGATAGGACACGCGCGGCTGCACTGCTGAGGGAACCGAAGGAGCCGCTGCAGCTTGGGTACCCGGAGTAACGACGCCAGAGCCGAGGGCCGCCGCGCTACAGAGCCACAGGGCAAGCGCAAGCAGCCAAGCGTGCTGCACCCGTGACCCCCACTCGCAACTATGTCTTGAAGCTGGCCGCATTGAGACTCCAAGCCCCCATTTTGTTGTCCTACACCGTCTGCAGACTAACAATCATGCTCTGAATCGCGCCTGAATTGGCAAGGATGCCAGTTAGCATCGCTCATCGCCTTCGCGCACTCAAATCCGCAGGGACCCAATCTGAACGCAGAGCCAACAGCATACCGCTTCCTGCGCGTTGCGCGAGCGGGCGGCGGGCGTCTTGGTCCGCCGTCAGATTGAATTCGTCCGCGAGCTGATTCAACCGAGTTTTAAACTCCGCAATAGATCCTGGCGTTAGCGTGCCCCAGGAAAATCGAAAGTGATCCTGCTGACGCAACAGCGAGCGTTCGAGAAAGCTGCTCAGTATGCTTTTAACCATCAGCTGCTCTATTGGGCCACCAGCACGCCAACGGAAACTACGGGCAACGCGCAAACGATAGCGATTGGCTGGGAGCAGCTCGATGATGCCCAGGCGATCGAGCCTGACAAACAATCGTTGCAACTCGGACTCACTAAAGTCGTACTCCTCTAGCACGTCTTCAAAGCGATAACGATTGAGCGCACAGATGGCAACGACCAGACAATCCATGTCTGTCGACAATTCTTGTTCCTGTTCTGCAGTTAGCTCAGCCAAACGCTCGCGGTTATCATCGGACTGTCGCACTAGATCCGCCAGCTCTGCACCGGCAAGTTGACACAGGGTTTCCACTCGCTTCAGGGTGAAGCTCTCTTCAGAAAACAAGCGCTTGACGCTGGCTTCAGACAGCTCGAGGGCTCGAGCGGCATCGGCATAGGTTACGCCAGCCTGCTTAAGCAGCTGTTTTAGCGCCGCGGTCAGGGCCGTGGTTCCTGTAGTAGCCGACCTGTTCATGCGCATGGCTCTCCTGGTTGGATATGATCAGCAATGCCGCATTCTGCGACGGTTTCAGGCCATGCTAGCCGATGCGTCCTGGCTTCGCAGGGTAAGTGTGATCCAGCGCACTGTTTCACGGACCATCGCTGCAGGATTGACACCGTTACCATAGGGTTACAGTTCAACCCTTGGACCATGGACCGGCCTTGCCCGCGCAGACAAAGGACCTTCTGCCCCGATGTTGCAGCTAACCATCTGGTCCATCCCTCCGCTGCTCTCTGCCCTCGTTCTCACCGGGGCTTACATGCACCTGCGCGAGAAAGAAAATGTGCCAGGCATTCATGCCTTGCAACTGCTGATCGTCGCCGTCCTCGTGTGGTCTGCGGCCGAGTTTGGTGAAACGTTATTCATCAACTTAGAGACCAAATTGCTGCTGTCTATGGTCCGCAGTGTGGCCATCACCATCATTCCGGTCGCCTGGTTTGCCTTCGCCCTGGCCTACAGCCAGCAACGCATGCACCCGAACCGGATCGTGCTAAACGTCGCCTGCATACTGCCGTTGCTTACCGTGTTGCTGATTATCACCAACCGCTATCATGGACTAATCTGGGACAGCCAATCCCTAATCCAATCCAATGGTTATGTCGGCATGATTGTCAGCTACGGCAGCTGGTTCCAAATTCATGCGGCCTACAGTTACTTGCTGATTCTGGTCGCAACAACCATCCTGACTTTCTCTCTCGGTCAATCCAGCGAGTCGGCAACGCCAATCGTCTCGGTCATCGCCGCACCCGTTGTGGTCGGCTTGGCCAACGCATTTTCAATTTCCCCACTCAATCCCTATCCCTGGTTCGACCTTTCCACAGTCGGCTTCGCCGCTGGTTCGCTGATCCTCAAAGAAGGCGTCTTGCGCTACGGCTTGCTCGATCACCTGCGGGTATTGCGAGACCAAGTCGTGGAGAATCTTACTGAGGGGGTGGTAGTGCTCAAGCCCAATGGCCAGATCATCGACGCCAATCCGCGCGCGCTATCAATTCTGGCGCTAGATCGAGCTGAGCTCGGGCAGCGCAGTATTGGCGATCTGGTTACCACCATGCCACTCACTGAGCTCAACGAGCGGCAAAAGGCGAGCGTTGAGATCACTCTCAACGATCGCGCTTTCGAGATCAGCTCCGCCAGCATCGACGTTAGCAATCCGCACTCGGAAATCGTCCTCGTCTTTCGTGACGTTACCATCCGCCGGGAGAATGAGCGCGAGCTGCGGCGCATGAAGAACGAGCTGGAAACCATGGCGCATACCGATGCATTGACCAAACTCAACAATCGTTGGGTCTTCATGGATCGTCTGCAAGAAGAGGTGGAGCGGGTCCGCCGCCATGGCAGCACGTTATCTGTGCTGCTGTTTGATCTCGATCACTTTAAAGCAGTGAACGATACTCATGGCCATGAAACCGGTGACTGGGTGCTACAGACGGTGTCTAAGGTAGCGACTGAAATCAAGCGGCTAACAGACGTCGCTGCACGGCTCGGCGGAGAAGAATTCGCCATCCTGCTGCCAGAGACCCAAAAAGAAGGCGCCCTACACTTAGCACAGCGTTTGCGCGCTGCCATCGAGGAAGCCAGCACCGTAACCAGCAGTGGTAGCTTGCTGACCGTTACCGCGAGCGTCGGCGTGGCGACCATCACCCGCAACAGCAAGCACCTAGAAACGATCCTCAAGCAGGCCGACAACGCCCTCTATGAGGCTAAAGAAAACGGCCGCAACATGGTCTGCGTCGCCAAACAGCGCTAGCGGGCCGGGCTAAGCGCCAGGGGCGGATGCACTGGCTGGTTCTGCCACTGGCTGGGCCTCCGCTGCAGCCCCGCCTTCCTCCGGGGTCTTTGACTGACTTAGATCAGCTACCGACAACTGCATCTGTTCAGCAATGTAGGCTGGGATCTCGTACCGACCAGCGAGGCCCGCGCGGGACATGCTGTACTGGTCTGCTTGTTCATCGTGGTACAGCTGGTAGCTCAGCGCTTGGTCAACATCGATTTGCAGCTCGAAACTGTCGACCGGCGGCGGCTCAGTGGTCGAGGCAGCATTTGGGTTACTTGGCACTACGCCGGTCACTTGCAGGCTTTTGAAACGCCCTATGAGATTCGCAATCGCTTCGCTATCGGCAATGGGTACTTCCGCGCTCACGTCACCCAGGGGCCTTAGCGACCAACTGAGCGACCCAGCCTGATCATCCCCTGCCTCTTGTAGTGCGGCTTCCCAATGACCGGCCCTGGCAATTCCAGAGACTTCCTGGGATGCAGCCAACAGGCGCTTATCGAGCCAATCGTTCACCTGGGCGGGCAACTCAAGGCTGGTGAGAGCAATGCTGTAGATGTCATCGTCGCCTTTGCGTCGTGCATGAATGCGTTTAAAACCCGGAGAGGTACCGATGAACAACGTCCCCAATTCGATCTCACCGTTGAACAGATCCACGCGTTTTTGATACCCGTCATCCGTAACCTCGAAGCGCTTCTGAGCTGCGGTGGTCGTCGCGACGGGCCACGGGCTGTCCAGGCTCGACAGCTGCGCCAGCAGCGTCGTTATTTTCTCGCCATCGACTGTATATCCCTCTAGTTCCCAACCTTGCTCCTGCCTGATGAGAGACGCTGAGTTTGCACCGTTCTCCAAGCGTTCGCTGATGTCTAGCCGGGTGATCTCGCTCGGCTCAAACACCAGTAGTGATTGCGCAACGGGTTCTGAATTGTTGTTGGCAAACCAAAGCCCCGCGACGGCCAACAGTTGTGCGAGCAACAGAATCGATAGCAGTCCGGTTCGGCCGTTCATAGCGCACCTCCACTTAGCCACTGTGAATAGGTACGTGCGGCGACCGATCGACGCCGCCGCTGCCATAGCCAGACGACACCGAGTCCCAGCAGAGCCAGGCCATAGTTGACGTATTCAATCATCGATTGCTCGGCCACCTGCATGGGCGGAATGGTGCGATTGAACTGCCCGCGGGAGCGAATGCTGAGCAGGCTCTGGTCCTCCAGCGAATAATCCACGACGTTAGCCATGAGCTGTGCAGTGTTGGTGTACAGGGTACCGTCAGCGGAGCCAATCAAACGGGTAATCTGATCCGCGAGAAAATCGTTGGAGGCGAATACGAATAGGCGTGCGGAGCCGGGCGAGCGCTCCACCACCGAAGTGATGGTGGGTTGCGGTTTCTCTTTATCTTCCTCCTCTGCTTTTTCCGTTACCAAATTCTCTGCATCTGCCTGTTCGGCTGACAGCAGCGGCGAGTCCTTGCCACTAAAGTACGATTGGAACTCCCCGCTTAACATCACCCCGAGCGATGCCCGGCCAGTTTCGCTCGTCGGTAGAAAAGGGCTACCGCCGTTCGGATCGTACTGCGGCATCACATCAGTATTCGTCGAAAGCCACGCTCGCTCACTGGATTGCACCAGGGTCTGGCTCGAAACCTTCGCATCTGGATCGGTAATGGATTCTGCTAGCTCAATGGGTGAGGCCCAGGTGATCGTGGCCTGAGGCAGTTGCGCAGTCGCCGGATGTTCCGCCGCCAGGCCCTCGCCTCGGGCATCGACAAAGTACGGGTAGTCGAGCAGCACCATTTCTTGGAAGCGGAAGTTGCCTTCCTGTCGGGTAATAGGCGCAGGAAAGGGCGCGTTCAGTGGATCCATTACCAACGAATCCTTAAAGCTGACCCCATGATGGGCAAGCCACTCGCGAACCCCGGATTGCTTCGGGTTTACCCGTAGAGAGGTTTGGGTCATGGCTGCGGCAAACGGCGCTGTCGCCATCACTACCGTGCCACCCCGCATGAGGAACTGATCGACCGCGAACAACGCCTTGTTGTCCAAGCCATCCGGCTCGATCAGCATCAGCAAATCGGTGGTCTCTGGAACGCTGCCCGTGGCTAGGTCGGCAGCAACGACGTTGAAGTCCGAGGAGAGAAAGTCTCGTAGCTGATTGTACTCGTTGCCCCGTGGCGCGCCTTGCGCGGCAAATGGCGGCGGCGGCTCGGGCGCCACCAGAGCAACCGTCTTCAGCACGCCACTGGCAAAGCGTTTAAGGCCTTCGTTGAGCGCCCTCGTCGCGGCTTCTACGTTGAGGTTCTCAGGCAACGGCACTTGCACCACTTCCTCACCAGATGCCAGGGTCAAATAAAAATAGAAGGTCTCAGTATCGAGCAAGCTAATGGCCATGGGCCGAAAGCCGTACTGTTCCGCCAGCTGTACCGCCAGTGCACCATCGCCCGCCTGAGGATCGGCAAACTCAAAACTGAAGTTGCCGTTCGCGTCACTTTGCAATTTCTCAAGTGCCTGAGTTAGCTCAGCATAAAACTCGTCCAGGGGCTCGGGCAGCCGCGCCGGATCCGTTATGTATCCCGTGAACTTGACCGGATTGACGATACTGGCAAAGACTTCTCCGCTTCCCTGAAATCCATACAGCACCTTCTTGATGCTGCGGGTGATGTCATATTCCGGATTGCGCAGGATTACTGAGAGGTCATCCTCACCCACCACTTTGACGTCGATGAGATCGCGAAAACTCAACACCTCAAACTCGTCACCATAGCTAATCAACACATCGAAGTAGCTGTTGAGCAGGCTCGCTTGGTAACGATCAGAGACTTGAAACGGCACCGGGCGAATGCCGTATTTGCTGTTCGCCTCGTCTTCGAGCTCTGGGTGCTCGACCGGATCAATGACTTCTACCCGCACACGACCGGCCCCGGCAACCTCGTACTCCGCCAACAGATCGCGCATGCGCGGTACCAGCGGCGCTAACAGTGGGTGAGTTTTACTGCTGAAGTAGCCACGGATCAGTAGCGGTTCTTGCAACTGCCCAAGGTAGGCGTTGGTTGCGCCAGAGATTGAGTACAAGCCGCCTTCGGTCATATCTAAGCGCGGCGGCTTAACCGCACCGAGCAGCACATTGCCAACCAAAAGGTTAGCAACCAGCAGCCCGGTGCCTAAGCGCCAGCGCCCGTGCCGGCCGCGATCGCCATCTGCGGCCCAGCGCCCAGATTCCAGTGCGTAAACGTTCAGCGCTAAGAATAGCGCTGCCAGAGACACGTAAAAGTACAAGTCTCGAAGGTCCAACACGCCGCGAGTAATCGATTCGAAACGCGACCCGGTACCCATGGATCTAAGCAAGTCTGCGCCCTTTCCGCCAACCAGGTCAGTGAGTATGGGAGTGCCAACCATGTAGAGCGCGCCAGATACCAGTACTGCCAGGATCAAACTGACGATTTGGCTGTCTGTACGGGCGCTGACAAACAAGCCCACGGCCAAATAGGCGGCGCCTAGGAGCATGGCAGCGACGTAGCCGGCCCAAACCGGACCCCAATCCAATTCTGCGATGACGCTGACCGAAATCGGTAGCGGTAGCGTCAGCACTAGAGCAATTCCCAGCAAGGTCCAGCAGGCGAGAAACTTGCCAAGCACAAACTCCCAGGCGTTCACCGGTACCGTCGTAACGAATTCCAGAGTGCCGCTACGACGCTCTTCGCTCCACATGCGCATAGTGATGGCGGCGCTTAAGAAGATCAGCAGTACCGGCATCCATTCAAACAGCGGTCGCACATCGGCAATGTTGCGAGCAAAGAACGCCTCAGCCCAGAACACCACGAATAAGCTCACCGCAAGGAAGGAACCGATAAACAAATAACCAACCGGCGAACCAAAGAACAAGGTCAACTCTTTACTCGCGGTTCGCATGATCATGTCAAATCGCATGCTTCGCTCCTTCGTTAGCCTCACGGAACACGCTTTCAAGATCGCGTTTCACGCCGCTCAGTTCATACAGAGGAGCCTCCGCTTCAGCACACAGTCGCGCAACGGCAGCGGCCATGGCATCCAGCTCTCCACGCCCGGCCAGTTCAAACTGTCCTGGGGCAATCTGGATCGCCGAGTCGATGGGCGCCAGCTGGCGTAGCGGTTCTAACAAACTCGCTGCGGCCTCGCTGCGTAGTCGCAACCTGTTGCTTGACTGTAAATCTTCCAACCGTTCATCAAGCACCAAAGCACCACCGCGCAGGATCAGCGCACGATCGCAGATCGCGTCTACCTCCTGCATGATGTGGGTCGAAAGAATTACCGTAGCCCGCTCAGACAAACGAGTAATAAGCTCCCGCATATGTTGGGTCTGGCCAGGATCCAAGCCGTTCGTAGGCTCATCGAGAATCAGGCATGCCGGTTCATGAATAATGGCCTGAGCGACGCCAACCCGCTGCTTAAAGCCACGAGACAACGTAGCGATGGGCGCCAATGCCTTGTCTTGCAGTTCAGTTTCTGCAATCGCTCGCTTGACAGCAGTTTGGGCCTCAACCCCACGAAGATTGGCCACGTAGCATAAGTAATCGGCCACCATCATCTCCGGATACAGCGGCAAATTCTCCGGCAGGTAGCCGAGCTTGAACTGGGCAGCCTGACGATCGCTTTCGACCTCGATGCCGGCAATCCTAGCCTGGCCCGAGCTAGGCTCTAGATAGCCGGTAAGCATCTTCATGATGGTGGTCTTACCAGCGCCGTTGTGGCCCAGTAGCCCCACGATTTCGCCAGCTCCGATCTTGAAGGACACATCGTCAACGGCTACGAAATCCCCGTAGCGCCGCGATAGTCGCTCTGCTTCAATCATGCACACTCCAACTGGTCAGCAAGGTTTCAAACCGGGCAACATATGCACCTAGAAAAAAAAATCAAGTTCTGATCTGGAGAACGCCATGACTCAAGCTCAGCCGTTGAGCATTTCCGGACCCGCCGGTGCGCTCGAAGCCTGCCTAACCACACCGACATCCCCCACCGGCGCTGGCGTTGCAGTGCTGTGCCATCCACATCCGCAATTTGGTGGCTCAATGCACGATGCCGTCTTACAGGCCTTGGAAGGCGCCTTGCTCGACGCTGGGTGGGCCTGCTTGCGCTTCAACTTTCGCGGGGTTGGCGCGAGCCACGGTCAGTTTGCCCAGGGCGTGGGCGAAAAAGAAGACGTGCTGGCGGTACTGGCAGCGGTATACGCGGGATCTGAGCTGGGGCCGTTGCTCAGCTCCGAGCAGCTGCAGCATCCAGCTCTGCTGTGCGGCTATTCCTTCGGCGCCGCCATGGCCTGGCAGGCGCAACTGTCCGAGCCTAGAGCGTTGCGCGCCCTGTGGCTTGTGGCACCCCCACTATCGGCCATGAACCTAGCTATAGGCGATCCGAGTACCAGGCTGCATTTGTTCGCCGGTTCCCAGGACAGCTACTGCCTGCCGGCTGACGCCGGTGCGTGGGCCAAAGCACTTCCCGCTCCGGCACAGTTGCATGTCATTGACGGCGCGGATCACTTTTTCTCCGGTCAGCACGCGGCACTGGCCAACGCTGCACAAGACGCGTTGACGGTTCTGGGTCAGTAGACGCCCACACCGGCGAGCCACTCATGGCCGTAGAACAGCGCCACGTACACCAGGGTGCCTAGGATCGCGGGCAACCACAGCTCACGTACTCGCAACTGATTGCTGCCGCGCACTATCGCAGCAAATGGCAGGTTTGAAGTAATACTGGCGTACGCCTGCCAACCAGCCCCCAGCTGCCGTGCTTTTTTGGCGTCTAAACTGACGCTGCCGATCGCCGATAGCAACGCAAAGCTGGCGAAAAAGGTTACCGATGCGGTGTCGCCATTGGCGATCAGATGGCTACTTGCCCAGAGCATCACTGCCCACTGAAAGGGGTGCCGGGTAATGCGGTTTACCCCGCTGGCAGCCGCGTTGCGTGCCTGGGGCTCGGTAACCAACCCACCCTGACCCAGCATGCTCGGATTGCGCACCATGAAGCCACCCACCAGCAACACCGAAGCTGGCCACAACAAGATCTTCGGCGCCCAATTCAAGGTCAGCGAAGGGAACCAGAAATAGTCTTGACGGGGTGCCTCGACGTAGGCCCAGATCAACCCGCCCCCCGTCAATAAGGTGAGCAAGGCATACAAGCCGAGATACGGACCCTCACCGAGCATGGCCACCAAGCGAGCTCGCACCCCGGTACCGCTGATGCCCAGATGGGTCAGCAGTAACGCGCTGCCCGCGATTGCAACCGCCAACATAGCAACACCTCTCTTGACTTGAGGCAGCAAAGAACGGGTACTCTACTCGTCTCGTCCGGGAACGAGCAACGCAGCGTTCGGGGCCCACCGAATCGAAAGAAAACAAAAAGGAATCGCTATGTCAGCAAACAACCAAGGTCGGCTTGCCGGCAAAACAGCGTTCATCACTGGCGCTGCAAGGGGCCTTGGCGCAGCCATCGCAACCCGCTTCGCCGAAGCTGGCGCCCGCGTCGTGATCAATGACCTACATCTAGAACAGGCGCAAATACAGGCAAGCAAACTCGATGGCGTGGCGGTTAGCGGTGATGTTAGTAGCCCTCAGGCGGTGGCAAAGATGTTTGAAGAGCTACGCAAGCACACCAAATCCCTGGACATTTTGGTCAACAACGCCGGTATTAGCGGCCTTGAGGGGGACAACGAGGCCCGCGAGCGCATCGCCCGAATTGCAGACGCCGCCCAACGTGCCGCCCAGGGCGAAGACGTGCCCGATGAGCAACTGAATCTATCGTCGTTGCTCGACGAGAGCGACGAAGACTGGCAGCGCATGATGAACGTGCACGTCAACGGCACGTTCTATTGCAGCCGCGAGGCCATGCGCATGATGTTGCCTCGCAGCAGCGATGGCACCATTATCAATTTGGGAAGTATTATGGGCACCTTCGGACGTGGTGGTGGCACCGCCTACTGCACAGCCAAAGCCGCAATTCTCGGCTTCACTCGAGCACTGGCACATGAAACTGCGAAACAAAATATACGAGTGAACGCCATCGCGCCGGGGTGGATCGAGACCGATATGACCGATCCGCTGCGGCCCATGCATCCTATGCTCGAGGCGCAGACGCCCCAAGGCCATCTGGGTGAGCCCGACGACATTGCCTTCGCGGCACTGTACCTCGCCAGCGAAGAAGCCAAATTCGTCACTGGCCAAACACTTTCTCCAAACGGTGGCTGGTATATGAGCCAGTGATCTAGACCGCGACGATTCCTGGTATCGTTACCCGACCTTGAACTGCGCAGTATTCCTATGACCTTTCCGCAACCCGAGCTGATTGACACCAACGGCGTCACCCTCGAGGTATATTTGGCGAACGCTCCCGCTGCAGGCGAGCAACGCAAAGCCATTGTGCTCTGTCACGGTTGGCCTGAGCACGCTTACAGTTGGCGCTATCAGATACCGCTATTGGCGGACCTCGGATATCACGTCATCGTGCCTAATCAGCGAGGTTACGGTCACTCTTCCCGCCCCAGTGCGGTGACTGCCTATGACGCCGAACACTTAACGGGCGATCTGGCCGGTTTGCTGGACCACTTCGGTTACGATACGGCCATCTTCGTCGGTCACGACTGGGGCGCCATCAACGTCTGGAATATGGCGCTGCTGCATCCCCAGCGCGTTCAAGGCATTGTTAATTTGAGCGTGCCCTTCATGGAGCGCGGCACTGAGGAATGGGTTGGCTTTTGGGAGAAGCATCTGGGCGGCGATTTCTACATTGTGCACTTCAATCGACAACCCGGCGTCGCGGCCGCGGTATTCGATAAACACTGTCGCAATTTTCTCCGCAATATGTACCGCACCAAACAGTGGCTGCAGGAGCCAGTGGCTTTGGGAGAAGGCATGGCGATGATCAACATTGCACAAAGAGACAGCATGCCCGGCGACCCACTCATGTCGGATGCTGACCTGGAGATCTTCGCCAGCGCCTTCGAACATGCGGGTTTTACCGGTGGAATTAACTGGTATCGCAACTTCACCCGCAATTGGGAGCGGCTTGCTAGCGTGCCACAACGTATCGAGCAGCCAACGCTAATGATTCATGGACAGTACGATATGGTGCCAGCATCAGAGAAGATCGCGCAGTTCGTACCCAATGTTGAGGTCGCAACGCTACCTTGCGGTCACTGGATCCAACAGGAACTGCCTGAGCAAACCAATGCGCTCATGAGCGATTGGCTAAAACAGCACGGCTAAACGCGCGGGTTATTGTAACCCGCTGACAAATTGCACCACGGCGCCAATGATGGCACCCAGCAACAACGCCAGGTTGGCGATTGCGGTAAGCAGCATGCCTGGTCCACGCTTGGTAGGCGCTGCCACATAGCGATTGAAGTAAAGCTGCCGTCCGACGATGAACAACAACCCGAGCGCGGCCGCATACCAGTCACCCACGAACAATGCACTGGCATACATGGCAGGCAACAAGATGATGAGCTGTTCTAGAGTGTTCTGATGGGCTCGAAAGTACCTTTCGAACTCTTCGTTGCCAGTCACTGCAGGTGCTGCCACGCCACTGCGTCCGCGCGCGCGCCCCACCGCAATGCCAAAGAACTGGTATTGCAACAGTGCCAGCATGGCAACAATGGTTACAGCAATCATGAGTTCTCCTCGGTCGACGTTGGTCGCACCATATCATCGCGCAACATGAAGCGGGCACTAGCTTCTGCAATCAGCTGCTGATCCGCTTGCCGAATGATCAAACCGCTCATCTGTGCCAGGCGACCTTTGCGCTTCTCGCAGCGACCCTCCAACTGTACGGGGGTACCGATGGTCAGGGGTTCGCGATAGCGGATGTCGGCGCGTGCCGTGAAGCAAGCGATGCCCTGCAACCACAACCAGTTGGCCATGACATCATCCAACAGCGCAAACAGCAGGCCGCCGTGGGTGACCTGGTCATAGCCGGCATGGTGCTGCTGGGGCGTAAATTCAGCACGGCAAACAGCGCCATCCAATCGAAAACGCACCTGTAGTCCAATGTCGTTAGCCTGCCCGCAGACAAAGCAGCCATTCGCTGCTTGTTCATGTTCTTCGTTCATTCAATTGCTTGCTACCCGACAGCGCGGGCTCCTCATTGCCAGCGGTAAGGGTATGATGATCCGCTATGCCCGTCACCTCACCTTTCGACGACTCGATCGCTCACGTTCACGCAGCCCTGAAGACGCACCAACCGCAAATCGTCACGCCTGGGCCGAACACCCGCCAAGCCGCGGTGGCGATTGTTCTCCGCGACCACCCAAGCGCCACAGCGACACAAATGCTGTTCATCAAGCGCGCGGAGAAAATCGGTGATCCATGGTCTGGGCATATGGCCTTTCCTGGTGGCCACAGGGAGCCGAGCGACAACTCGCTCAGGGCTGCTGCCGCGCGCGAAACGCTGGAAGAAATCGGCCTGGATCTTGACCACCACGGCAGCTACCTGGGACCGGTGGATCAGCAACGAGCTGCCCCCCGTGGGCGCACCCTAGACATGCTCATCGCGCCAGAAGTGTTTGCGCTGCAAAGTACGCCAGAGTTCGCCCCCAACTACGAAGTCGACGAAGTTGTCTGGGCAGACCTGGGGGCGTTGCTAGACAACCGCCTGCACGATACCGAAATGTGGCCAATGGCCGGAGTACCCACCCAGTTCAATGGTTTTCGGTTATCGGATCGGCACTTCGTCTGGGGTTTGACTTACCGCATGTTGAAGTCGTTCTTTGGGATCGTGTATCCAGCTTGGCAAGCTGCGGACCGCGAGCCCGAGCCAGAGGAACCGGATCGCAGCGACTAGCGAGTCGCGCGGGCAATGAGCGCAATCAGGGCGCATCGCTCTACGCCGACAAACCCTTGAAGCTTGCGATGGCTAATCCCGACGCCACGCTGGTAAAAGGATCGTGTTCCACCACTTGATGTGGAAAGCGTTGCTCCAGGCTTCGCCGCACCGCAGGAATCAAACTGGAACCACCGGTACGCAGCACAATATCGATGTGACCGCTGGACAATCCTGCACGGCGCAAAGTCTCATCCAGCGCGCCCTCAAAGCTCTGCAGCAAATCCCCGATCATGGTCTCGAAATCCGTGCGGCTAAGCATTAAATCGATGTCAAGCTCAGGAATATCCAGGCGCGCACTGTTCTGCGCCGACAGCTCTGCCTTTAGATCTTTGAGTTTCTGAAACACCAGATAGCTCATGTTCTGGCGAATCAGATCGCCCAGGCGCCTGAACTTACGTGCCGCTGCGCCTCCAGCCGCGATGCACTCCAGCACCGGTGTCGTGAATTTGTTTTGGTTTAACGTATAGGTCACCGCCCAGTTGAGCAATGCATCTTCATACTCTTCGAAAGGGAAGCGGGTCTCGATAAACCGATCCATGCCACGCCGGGACCAGGTCTCGCCTTTGCCCAACAAAGGAAACAGCAGTTCTCGAAACAAGCGTTGATCAATGTGATCTCCGCCCAAGCCAATGCCGTGGGTGGCAACAACGCTGAATTGATCGCCATGGCGGCGCAATACACAAAAGTCCAGGGTGCCTCCGCCGAAATCCACGGTTAACACATGCTCGCCATCGACATCTGGATTAGCAGTGAGAAAACTCACCCCTGCGGCGATGGGCTCCGGGTAAAAAGTTTGACTGTTGATGCCAGCATAGTGGTAGGCTTCTGCCAAGCGACTGAGCGCGGTTTGATTCCGATAGTCGTCGCGCCCTTCGAAGTTCACCGGATGACCAAGGTGGCCGAAGTCCACGCCGGGTAGCTCGCCCAGTAGCCCTTTGCGCATTCGCAGCAGCAGCGGCGTGATTAGTGCTACCAACCGAAACGGATGCTCAAACACCATCAGTCGGCGCACGCCAGCATCGCCGAGCAAACGCTTGGTGCCGCGAAACAAGCGTCCCTGCAAACCAGAATCGATTACTGGCTGGCCGTAGATCTTTTGGGTTCGGGTCTCTACGGGGGCAGGGTTTTCGGAATCTCCGTGCTCTACAAAGGCGCTGGTTTCACCTATCACCTCAGGTATCAGCTCGACGGTTCGGCCAGTGTTGTCGGCGATATATCGATTGATGGCGTCTTGTCCGGTCTGAGTCTGCAGCGGCCGATCGATGTACGTTGCCGACGGCATGATCGGTGTATTTGCTTCTAGCTGTACCAGACGCACAGACTCGCCATCGTAAAGCGCGGCGGTCGAATTGGTGGTACCGAAGTCGATGCCGACGCCGACTGTGCCCGCCCTGCTCACCACTCGTTGCGACCTTGGTCTAGTGCGCGCTAACCAGGGGTGGCAAATCGCAGCTCACCCCGGTGCCTCCCAAACCGCAGTAGCCATTGGGGACTTTCGCCAAGTACTGTTGATGATAGTGCTCAGCGTAGTAAAACTCGGAGCTTGGCTCGATCTCCGTCGTGACTACTCCGTAGTTCGCAGAACTCAACGCCTGTTGATACCGGTCCTTGGATACCAGCGCCGCAGTTCGCTGCGCATCGCTGCTGGTGTAGATTGCCGAGCGATACTGGGTCCCGACGTCGTTGCCTTGGCGCATGCCTTGGGTCGGGTCGTGGGATTCCCAAAATGTCTGAAGCAATGCCTCATAGCTGATCAATGTTGGATCGAAAGCCACCAACACCACCTCGGTATGACCAGTAAGACCGGAACACACTTCCTCATAGGTGGGATTGGGTGTCAGACCGCCGGCATAACCCACAGCAGTACTGAATACGCCGTCGAGCTGCCAGAACTTCCGCTCCGCTCCCCAGAAACATCCCAAGGCAAATACTGCCGTCTCGATATTGGCAGGAAAGGGCGGCCGTAGTGGCGCACCGTTCACGTAGTGTTGATCTGGCACTGGCATCGGATCGCCACGACCCGCGAGTGCTTGGTCGGCGTCAGGAACTCGTAACTTTTCTGAAGGACCCATGTCTATATCCATCGTGTGCGCGCGAGCGCGCTATGATGCCCGCTAAATCAGATAAACTACAGCTATGCGAATTACTGCCATTGTCCTACTGCTTGCGCTGTTCGCAGGCTGTCAAACCAGCGCACCTCCGATTGTGCCTGAAGAGCCCTATGAGGTTCTCGCCCAACGCATGAGCAGCGGAGAAGCGGTCGCGGTCGCGGCACTGCGCCAGGCGTTCGTCGCCGATCCGGCGTTTCCCGCCAAGCTTTCCCGGCTTACCGAGCTGGAAAGCCAGGCACTACAGCTGGCCGAGGACGAGCCGCTGAAACTCGGCTCCCTGGGCAGTGCCATTTTAGATCTCTACCAGGGTTCACTGGCTGGGCACTACGCCATGCAGAGATTCTACGAGCATGTCGAGAACCCCGAAACCGCTGTAGTGCACTCAGGCTGGGTCGAACGCATTGTCGAAGACATTCGCGGCAGCGGCGATGGCAGCATCGATGCCCCCTACCCTGCAGTTACCCCGATCGAACCCATTGCCTTCACTCGCAGTCAAGGGCTGCTCCCGGTTGGCTCGATTTACCGAACCACAGAAGCCCATCACTTTGTGCTGTTGCTGCAATCGCGGCCGCAAACCGGCGCGCTCACCAGCACCCATTTCGATTTGGACAGCGTCTACCAGGCCATTCGCAGCGAGCTCGTACGCGCCGACCACAGCGCCGCCGATGCAACCGCAGACGATGAACCTGACTCCGTGGTTGATGAGTTCAATCCCTTTGCGTTGATGGTCTACCTCGCTCGCCAAGGCGATACCGCCGCTCAGGCTGCTATCGGCGCTTATCAGGCAACCCACGACCGGCAAACCGATGCTATCGAGTGGCTGCGTTCCGCCTCCCGTAGCGGCAACGTTTTAGCCAACAACTTACTCGCTCGGGTATTTTTCGAACTGGCGGAAAGCGCTGAAGACGATACAGCGCGCGAACAAGCCATGGACCAGGTCATGGAAAACTATGTCCACGCCATTGCTCTGGGTTCATTGGATTCCGCCTACGCCCTGGGGGTGCTGTACGTAAACGACCATTATGGCGAAGACAACGCCGCTTCTGGGGTTCCTCTGCTTAAGCAGGCGAGCGCTGGTGGTCATGCCGGTGCCACACTCTATCTGGGCCACCTGAGTTATCAGGGCAAACAAATGCAGCAGAGCTATGAGGAAGCTGGAACGTTCTATTTGCAAGCAGCACAAACCGACAGCACTACGGCGAAGAAAACCTACGCGCGCTTTTTACTCGATCGCAATCACGCTTTGCAGAGCCATCCGGATACCGTGGATTGGTTACGTACCATGGCAAAAGAAGGCGCCGACCCGGAAGCCATGTTGTTGTTAGGAAATCTACACGCCCGCGGATTGGGAACTGCGCAGAATTTTCGCCGTGCAAGAAGCTGGTTTGAAAAAGCCATCAAGGCTTCTGACAGCGACGCCAACATCGTCAACGAAGTCGCCTGGGTGCTGACAGTTTCTCACTTGGACGGACTGAAACGCACCGACTACGCGCTGGACATCATGACGACGTTAATGGATGGCAACGACGCGGCTCGCCAGCGCCCTGAGTATCTGGACACCTGGGCAGCCACTTTTGCCGCCAACGGAGAGTTCACCAGGGCCATAGAAATTCAGAAAGAGGCGTTGGGTCGGGCCGAGGAAACCAATGACCCTGACGTCATCAAAGAGTTGCAAATCCACCTGGAGCAGTTTGAAGCGGGTGAGACCATTACTGAAACCGCACCGTAAACGGCATAGCAACTTGTGGAAAGCTCACGCATCCCGCTAAGCGCCCTGTTGGCCCAGCGCTTGTGAAGCAAGAGCGCTGTGCGAGCGAATCTAGCATTGACCAACTGTTACGCGCACAGGCGTGCTGGGTCGACCTGCGCTCGCCCGCCGAGTTTTCCAAAGGCAGCGTTCCGGGCGCTATAAACCTCCCGATTCTCACTGATGATGAGCGTCACATGGTGGGTGTTTGCTACCGCGAAAAAGGTCAAGAGGCAGCCGTTGCCCTCGGCACGCAACTGGTGCAGGGCGCTGTAAAAGAAGCCCGCATAGCCGGCTGGCAGCGCTTGTTGCAAGCTCGCCCGGATGCGGCGCTGTTCTGCTGGCGAGGCGGACAACGCACCGGGTTTGCCACCCGGTGGCTGCAAGAACGGGGTCTGCAAGCGCGAACAGTCCAAGGCGGATACAAGGCGCTACGCAATCGCTGTCTGCAAATTCTCGACGTAGACAGCCAACGCCTGGACTGGTTCGTGCTGGGTGGCCGCACGGGTGTCGGCAAGACACTCATCCTGCAGCAGTTGCAGACAAGCATCGACCTAGAAGGCTTCGCGCGCCACCGCGGCTCTGCTTTCGGTGCGACCCAACACCCTCAGCCCACCCAAGTCGATTTCGAAAACGCACTCGCCGTCGCAAGCTTGCAGCACTTGGCGGAGCACTCGTGTTTAGTAGTCGAAGACGAAAGCCGCACCGTTGGCAAAGTCGCACTGCCTGGCAGCTGGCACCAGCGCATGCAGCGCGCGCCACTGGTCCTGCTTGAGGCTAGCCTGGAGCAGCGGGCAACGCACATCGCCAACGAGTATGTTGTAGATCCCTTGGCTCAAGGCATGTCATCACAGATGCTAGAGGCCAAGTACGTACAAGCCGTTGCAAGAATTCGCAAAAGACTTGGTGGCGATCGCCATAAAGCTGTACAGGCGGCGATCACCAATGGTTTTGAAAACAACGACCACCTAACGTGGATCCGTTTGTTGCTCAACGAGTACTACGATCCCATGTATGACTATCAACTGGCTCACAAGCAGCAGCGGGTGGTGTTTCGCGGCAATGCCGAACAGGTTCTCGGCTGGTTACGAGATGCGGCCGATGGACGCCTTGCTCAAGACGCTCGCGGGTAGCGCAGGCTTTCGCGGCGGGGTGAATCTACTCTAGCATCCAACAATTTGGGAATACCGTCATCCGGCAGCTCCGAACGTTGCAGCAGTCGCTCATGGGGCCCAGCGCTGAGTAATTCTGGCGCCCGCCCTGGCAACTGCAGCTGCGCGGTAGTATCTACAGGTAGCTCAACCGTCAGTACCAGCCCATCTTCTACCAGACGCCAGCCGCAGCGAATCTCACCGCGAATCGTTTGGCAACTGCCAGCGATTCGGGTCCATCCAAGAGCGTCCGCATATTCCGTCCCAAGGGGTAAGCTGGGCTCGATCAGCAAGTGCCGAAACGCACCGCTGGCGAGGTCGGCATCGTTCGGCAGGCGCAAGCCCAGCAGATCGCCATAGATCCACTCAAGTGCTCCGGCAGCAACCATAGAGCGGCCATAGTTCTCGGTGAACTGCGCACATCCGGACTCCGTGCTGACCAGGGAAAGCGCCAAAGACAGGTGGCCGTTGCGGCTGAGAATCTGCAGCAGCATCGGCAGTTGCCCGGTCTGCACCCGCAACCCTTCCTGACGAACACTGGCGACCAGGCTCGCAATGGCCATGGGGCGCTCTTGAAGATCCAACAGACCTCCGCCCAGAGCGAGACATAGCGCACTTTGGGTACGGCTCACCACCGCTCCCTCGGCGGTGACGAAGCGTCTGCGAAAGGCGCTGCGAATGTCTTCAGCCAATAGCGCAAAGTGTGTCTGATCTTCAGTCTTGCCCAATACCCCAGCCAACTCTGCCGCAAGCATGGCGCTTCGATAAAACCAGCCGGTTCCCACTAGGTCCGCGGGCAGTTGGGATTCCAAGGCTGGCACGCTGTACCAACGAATATGATCCGGTGCAGTTTCGTGCATCACTCGAAGCAGCCGAGCAACCGCGCTGTAGGCTACGTCCACCATCTCCAGATCGCCGAAGTGGCGATACAGTGACCAAACCGTCAGCACCAGCGCTTCGGTGCTACCGGCCTCCCGCAGGATCGACTCACCAGGCACAGCAGGCACCACCCGTGGCAGATTGCCCCGCCGCGCTTCAGCGTCCATCAGGTCCTGAGCCCAACTGCGCAGTAGCGGCGCCGCTCCTTGGCAGCGACCTAACAAATCAAGAATCCCGGCAAGGTCAGCCGTGGCTGACAAGCCCGCCTCAAGATCTTGTCCGGTGCGCGGCAGCGCTGCGCATCCCGCCTCTAAGTCGCTGGCCAATGCGCTATGCCACGCAGCCAACGGCTGTGAGTCGGTCTCTAGGTTTAGACCCAGCCCACCTATGCTGGCTTGCTCGAGGGCGCAGACGCTCGGCAGCTGCGCTTCATCTATGTCTCCAGATAAGGTGACCGCCTGGAACCGGCGCAAAACGCTGAGCGAATTGTGCTGATGAGCACCGCCGTTGCCAGTACAAGAATCTGCCGCTGGGTTCGGCAACCCAGGCAGATCCAAATGATAGTTCACACACAGGTGCTGGCCGGGTTGCAGCTGTGCGTTGATTT
>JBPCXR010000246.1:0-2831 GCA_051027215.1 Pseudomonadales bacterium
GATCTGTGGTGTAGCGGACATGATCGCCATGGCCCTGAAGCTGACGGAAGCGGGTGCGGGAGACTACTGGGACGATGTGGATCGCTGGACCCGCAACCAGTTTGCCGAAGGGCAGTTGACCAGCTCGGACTGGGTCGATGCGATGGTCAAAGACAAGCCCGTAAAGCTCCCACTGAAAAACGAGTACTATCCGGACCTCTTTGCGTTGGGTGACTACACGGTCGACAGCGTGGGCAGACGAAATGTAGGCGCCTTTGCCGGGTGGCCCTCGGTCAATGACTGGCAGGGACATGAACGCAGGAGCATTATGCACTGCTGTACGGGCAACGGCACGAGAGCGATTTACTACGTCTGGGACAATATCCTCACTGACGAGAACGGCCGGTTGAAGGTGAACCTGCTGCTGAACCGGGCCTCCCCCTGGGCGGAGGTAAACAGCCACATCCCCTACCAGGGCCGGGTGGATGTCCTGGTCAAGAAGGCTCGTGAGCTGTCGATTCGGATTCCCCAATGGGTGAAGGCCAAAGACACGCGGTGTCAGGTCAATGGGAAAGTGCGGTCGCTGTCCTGGCAGGGCCGCTACGCGGTGGTGGGCGGTGTGAAGGCCAAAGACGAGGTGACCCTGACGTTTCCCATCCAGGAGCGGACCGATGTGGTTCGCATCGAGGATAATGACTACACCCTGGTCCGCAAAGGCAACGAGGTGGTGAAGATCGATCCGCCGGGTAAGAACTACCCGCAATACCAGCGGGATCACTATCGAGAAAATCAAACGCGTTTCAGGACGATCGAGCGCTTCGTGCCTGATCGGACAGTGGATTGGTAGAATTCGCGGCCAAGGCTTCGCTTCATTGGCCCTATTAAGACCAGGTGCCCCCAGCTCTGGTCCGGATCTGGATTGGTCAAGCAGCTTCGTTTGGCGTGTATCAAAAGGGCGATCAGTTGAAGCTGTTGGGCAGAGGAATTAGCGGAGGTGAAAGTGCCCGCCGCCAGAAACGGCAAGTTGCTATGTTCCGCGGTGTTCACCCCCGCCGCTCGCAACGGCAGATCACCAATTGCGTTAGATGGCACACGCCGCTGTACTTAGCAAGGTGCAGTTGTCTTCGGTGATCTTCACCGACGCGCGCAAGCGATTGACGGTTGGGTGCTTCGGTAGGCCCCCCGACGCGCGCAGAAAGTGGGCAAAACTGCGCCAACCCGGCTCCAAAAGGCGTTTTTGGCCGCGTCTGCAACTGGTTAGACGCCCATGCGACCCCGAGTGTTTGACCAAACTATTTTTGTTCGGTGCCGACTAGCCAAGAGTAATACGGTTTATTCTAAATGCGTTTTAACCGATCATTCGCTCTGCCAGGCACACTCGACAGGGGTGTGTTCGTCTTTGACTTTCAGAGTAGCGCAAAATTGTCATCCCGACGACACAAGCTCGACGGAAACGATGTGGAACCTCAAAACTTTCACGTCGGATTGCTATGCGCTCAGTACTCCTCAATTACATTCCCGTCGTCAGGTTTCATCAGGTTCAGCCAGATCTGCTCGTCAATACGTAAGGAAAAACCGCGCACGCTGCCGTCGGCCAGGGCACCGTTCATGCTGCTCAAATGGGGTGTCGAAGCGCGGAACAGGGACCACCTCTTTGCATCCGTTGGCGGTTTTTCAGCATTCAGGGAAATTTCACGCAAGACATTCAAATCATGTTCCTCCGGATAAGGCAGGATGAAACCAAACATGGCCGCGACCAAATCCTGGTGGAGCAGCGCTGCCGGAAAGGTCCAATCGACTTCGATGTCACGCGCGTATTCGCCCAACAGGATCGTCTTTGTCAAGCCGTCGGGCACGTTCGACACGTGGTATTTGCTCTTCCAGCTAAATTCTTTCGCGCAGCTCCAGTAACACCATTCCGATAGGTCAGGCCGTTCTTCGCCCAACAAGAAATAGCTCGCGGCGTAGCTGGCATAGAACGCCGGCCTGGACGTATGGCCGTAGTTCCATTCCGGATAGCTGGCTGCGTCGAGTTGGTAATCGCTGGGGCAAATGTAGGTTTGGATTCTTCCGTACTTTTTCCAGAAGGATTTGTTGTGTCCTGGTGGCACGTCGACGGGGTAGCCGGGAATGTCGCTTAAGTAAACGACGAGAGGAAAGTTCGTTTCGATGGCACGGTTGTAGGTTAACTGATAGAGGTGCTCCTCTTCCAGGTAAGGTAGCAGCAGGTTGAAAAAACTCATTGTGATTTCGGGCGTCGTCAGTGCCAGCTCCGGAAACATGCCGTAGTTTAATTCAACGTGATTGTGGACCGCCAACGCCTGCTGCTTGAGGTTATTGGCGCATTGCACCTTGCGAGCGGACTCGCGAGCTGCTTGGATGGCCGGCAACAGGAGCGCGATCAGAATTCCAATGATGGCGATCACCACCAAGAGTTCTACCAGGGTAAATGCGGGCGCGTGACGGCGGGGCATGATTTTGTGCAAACGGTTGGCGTGTTGGCTCGGTCGTGAATTCAGAGGGGACGAAAGAGACCTATCGGCGTTCGGTCAAGATATTCAGCCCAACTCTATCTCCAGTTCAACTCACGAATTGCAATTTATCAGATTGTTTTATTTGCGCCAATTGAAAACGATTCATTCATAGATGCGGAGGTGAAAGTGCCCGCCGGTAGAAAGTGATTGGTGCGTCTTGCCAACGCGGGCTTGGACAGCCGCACGATAAGAATCTGCGATTCTACACTCGGTGGCGACGACCGAAGCGTGGCGTGACGCCATCCTGCGCCTCAAAAACGGTGGTTAATTGAGACAAATGGCAGATGAACGATTCACCATATAAGAGTCAGTCTATCT
>JBPCXR010000247.1:0-89899 GCA_051027215.1 Pseudomonadales bacterium
GACGTTCAGGCGGTAGTAGAGATCCTGGCGGAAATCCCCAAGCTCGACCTGCTCGGCGAGATCCTTGTGGGTCGCGCTCAACACGCGCACGTCGATTGCGATCTCCTGTTCGGCACCTACCGGACGCACGGCCTTCTCCTGAATGGCGCGCAGCAGTTTGACCTGCATCGACAAGGGTAGGTCGGCGACCTCATCGAGAAACAGGGTGCCGCCCTGAGCGGCTCGGAACAAGCCTTCTTTGTCGGTATTAGCACCAGTAAAGCTGCCTTTGACGTGACCAAAGAACTCGCTTTCCATCAACTCGCTGGGAATAGCGCCGCAGTTCACTGGTACGAACGGCGCTTCGCTGCGCGGGCCCTGCTCATGCATCAGGCGCGCCGCTACTTCTTTACCGGAACCGCTTTCGCCACTGACGTAGATGGGCGCTTGGCTGCGGGCAAGCTTGGCGATTTGCTGGCGCAGGCGCTGCATGGGCTTGGAGTCGCCAATCAGGTGGGTCGCACCGGGTTCTAGATCACTGCCCGGGGTCACCCTCAGCGCGGTATCGACTAGCTGCCGTAGCTGCTCCAGGTCGACGGGCTTTTGCACGAAATCGAATGCACCGTGTTTCAGAGCCGAAATTGCGGCGTCCATGCTGCCAAACGCGGTGATCACCGCAACCGGCAGTTGAGGTAGCTCCTCGGCAATGTACTCAACCAGTTCCATGCCGTTGCCGTCAGGCAGCTGCAGGTCTGTTAAGCACAAATCGTATTGGTTGTCGGCGAGCAGACCGCGTGCGGTTTTTAGATCAGCCGCGGCTTCGGTGTCGACGTTCATGCGCCCTAAGGTGATTTCGAGCAGCTCACGAATGTCGGGTTCATCGTCAACGATTAGGGCGCGTTTGGCGTCCATGGTTATGTCCCTCTAACCGGCTTGCTACAGTGCTGCCAGCGATCAGTGCGAAATTCGATCCGGATGTGCGAAGTTCAGGCGGAAGCAGCTGCCTCCGCTTGCGCTGCGCTCGTAGCTGAGGCGCGCCTGATTCGCTTCACACAATTCCCTGGATATGTAGAGGCCGAGCCCCGTGCCTTTGTTCTCTGTTGTAAAAAACGGCTCGAACAGATTGTCGACCTGATCTTCGGGCACGCCCGGACCCTCATCGATGATGTTCAGATACGGCCTTTCAGTGCGCTCATCGATTCCACCGACGAGAGCAACATAAGGCCGGCCACTCTCCTGTTCGCTATAGCGAATGCCGTTACCCACCAGGTTGGTCAGCACTTGTAGCATCTGGCTCTCATCAATGCGTACCTGTGCTTCGGGCGGACTCACGTCAACCTCTATGATGGCGTCTGGGTTTCCAGACTCTTTGAACGTCGTCACAAAATCTTCAAGCAACGCGCCGAGCTCCAGCCGGGTGGGCAGAGGCGGCTTGCGTCGGGACATTTCTAAGACGTTCTGCACCACACCGTTCATGCGCTGGGCATGGCTGTGGATGATCTCGGTCAAGCGCCGGTCACCCTTGTCGAGATTTGTTGATTCCCGCAATAGCTGTGCCGCATGGTCGACCGCGGACAGTGGGTTGCGAATTTCATGGGCGATAGACCCAGACAAGCGCGCCAGCGACACCAGTTTGAGCTGCTGAGCCTGTTGCTGAATTTCGCCGGTATCCTCTATGAAGATGGTGACGTCCCCGTCGGCATCATCCGTGCGCACCGGAAAAAAGTTGATGCGAATTTCTGGGGTATCAAATCGAGATTGAAAAGGTGGCGGTCGAAAGCTGGTGTCAGCGCGCCACTGCTGCAAGCGTTCGATGATGGCCGGCGGTAACTCCTGCAGCTCTTCTTGATCTGATAACGCCAGCAGGCCCAATGCGGATTGATTGGTCATCCGAACTTCGTTTTCTGCGCCCACTAGAATGATCCCCGTGCGCATGCGCTGCACGATCTGTCGGTTGATTCGTTCCAGATCGGACAGCTCGGCTGCTTGGGTCAAGGCTCGCATGTCGTTGTCGCGCAGACGCTTAGAGAAACCTTGGATAGTCAGGGAAGAGACGAAGTAAAGGATGCCCATGACGCCGGCTTGGAAATAGTCGTGACTACCGCCAGACAAAGACAGATAGAACTCTTCGTAAAGCACGGCGATGGCCGCAACGGCGGCCAACAGGGTGCTGCGTCGGCCGGTGACGATGATGGCGCCAAAGGCGACGGCGACGAGGATCAAACCAGCCATGCCGCTGGCGACGCCGCCGCTGCAGTACATGAGGAACACCAGGGCAAGTATGTCTAAGGCAACCAGCAGAAAATTCGGCAGTTCGCGCTCTAGGACTCTGCGTGGTATGGCTTGGACTAACACCACCGAGATCAGATTGATGCCGGTGTAGATCCAAGTGCCCCAGAGAAAATACTCGGGTTCGAGGCTCCCCAGCCGGGTGCTGAAGAAGCGCTGGGCGACGAGTAGCAGGAGGGTTAGACCGACAAAGACCCGATAGTAGCCGTAGATCCGCAGCAGGCCGGCGGTGAGCTCAGCACGACGTCGGCGTAGCTCATCAGTGAACTCAGCCCGATGCATTCAAACCGGCAGTGGGGGTGGTGCCGGGGTTGATCAATTTTATTGGCGGCGGAATTTGCGGGCGATCGAGCATGCCTAGGGTCATGAGGTTGATCCAGGAACGATCACGATTTTTTATCGCTTCGGCCAGGACCAGATCGCCGCTGTCATCAAACGCTGGGTAGTTGGGAAAATTCAGCGCTAGTACCCGCAACGAGTTGTTGGCGGTATCGGTTAAGCCGAGCTTGTAGTTGGCTTCAACAGCGATGGCCAGGGCATCGGCCACGGCATCTGACTTGCCATAGGTTTCGATGACATAGCGCGCCCGATTGTTGGCCGCTACATAGGCACCGCGGCGCAGATAGTAGTCCGCCACATGCAGTTCTGCCCGCGCCAACACATTGCGCAGATATATCATTCGCTGTTTGGCGTCGGCCCCGTACTGGGAGTTGGGATAGCGGGCCAGCAGCTGACCGAAATCCGCGTAGGCTTCGCGGGCGCTGGTAATGTCTCGCTTCGCCGTGTCGGTGTTGAAGAAGCGATCCATCAGGCTGGCGTTCTTGTTAAACGCCGCAAGGCCTTTTAGGTAGTAGGCGTAATCCACATCTGGATGTTGTGGATGCAGGCGAATGAAGCGATCTGCGGCGATGCGCGCAGTGTCATGGTCGTAACCCATGTAGCGCGCGTAAATCAGCTCTAGCTGGGCCTGTTCAGCGTAGCGGCCAAAAGGAAAGCGGGCCTCCAGCTGCTCTAAGCCTTGTACCGCAATGTCGTAGTTCCCAGAGCGTAAGCTGCGCTGAGTGTTGCGATACAGGGTTTGTTCCGTGGCGCCGTCGTCCACCTCTTCGGTAGATTCTGAATCCTTGCCGAAGGGCCAAAGCATGCAGCCAGAGGCTTGTAGGACCACAGACACTAGGAGCGTCCGGGCGATCAGGCGCAGGGCGTGTGGGCAATTTAGGTCGAACATAGCGTAAAGACTCATAAGATGGCGCTAATGTAATGATTTCAGTAATCGGCGCAAGTTCAATCGATTCTTGCGACCATATCGACCAGGTTCGATCAACGGGTGCAGCTGACGTCGAAGAATGAGCAGCGAAGACGAATATTTGCAGATCCAGCGGGCATCGGTGCCCCCGGAAGCCAGTGGCCGCCGGGTAGACCAGGTGGCTGCTGCGCTGTTTCCTGATTATTCCCGGTCATTGCTCGCTCGGTGGCTGAGCAGCGGGGCGCTAACCGTTGACGGACAGGCGGCCAAGCCAAAGCACAAACTCCGCGGTGGCGAGCTGCTTTGTTTGGACGTCAGCCGCGTGCCCTATGAAAACTGGAGCGAGCCCCAGGCAGTTGATTTTGATTGTGTCTACGAAGACGAGCATCTGTTGGTGGTGAATAAACCCGCCGGTCTGGTGGTGCATCCCGGTGCCGGAAATCTGGACGGCACGCTGGTCAACGGCCTGCTTGCGTGGCGGGCTGCGCAAGCCGAGCTACCGCGGGCTGGCATTGTTCACCGGCTCGACAAAGACACCTCTGGGTTGCTCCTGGTCGCTGCTAGCCTGCAAGCCCTAGCGGGCTTGAGTTCGGCCATCTCCGAGCGCCAGGTTGCGCGTCGATACCTGGCGCTGGCCCATGGCCAGCTTGTGAGCGCTGTGACAGTAGATGCGGCGCTGGGACGCGACCCGGCGGTCCCGACTCGGCAAAAGGTTCGGGACGATGGTCGGCCGGCGGTCACCCACATTCGTCCGCTGCGAACGTTCGCCGCCCATACCTTGGTCGAAGCAAAGCTGGAAACCGGCCGCACGCACCAGATTAGGGTGCACATGGCGCACCTAGGTCATCCGCTCATAGGCGACGAGCGCTACGGTGGCCGCCCCCGCCAGCGCAGCGTCGCGCCCACAGGAATGTCTGCCGAGGCTTTACAGTCAATTGCAGAGTTTCCACGCCAGGCGTTGCACGCCACAGCATTGCAGCTGGCGCATCCTGTGAGCGGCCAGGCGTTGGATTTTGAAGTGGAAGCCCCAGCGGATTTTCAAGCACTGCAGGCCGTCCTAGGTGAGGCCAATGACTGATGCCGCGGTGCAAACCATAGCGCCCACATGGCCACGAGACTGGCCGGTGCCGGCAAACCTTAGGGTACTGACCACCACCGTCAACAGCGCACCCGCAAACAGCGCTAATCCCTATGGCGGTTTCAATCTGGGGCTACACGTAGGGGACGATGCCAACCAGGTCCGCGAGCACAGGGCATTGTTGCACGCCGAGTTCGAGTTACCGCCCATACAGTGGCTATCGCAGGTTCATGGCAGCGCAATTGTGCAGGCCAATCGAAGCAGCGCGTTGGCCAGCGCCGATAGCGCACCCACAGCTGACGCCGCGCTCGCAGGGGGAACTGAGGTGGCGCTGGCCATTCTCTCCGCTGACTGCTTACCCATCGTCCTGTTTGAGCCCCAAGGACAGTGGATCGCCAATCTGCATGGCGGCTGGCGTGGCCTGGTCAGAGGCGTGATTGGGCAAACCGTGGAGGCATTGGCCGGCCAGGTTGGTTCAAATCCTGAGGCCTGGATGGCGTGGATTGGCCCAAGTATCAGCATGCGCCACTATGAGGTGGGCGCTGAGGTTGCGGTATCGGTCCGTGATTGCGTAGAAGGCCCTGACCAGATGCTGGGGTTGTCGGCCGGCCGGTGCGCGGGCAAGTACCAACTCGATCTCAGTGCGCTGGCAATGGCGCTACTCAATCAGGCTGGGGTTCAGCGGGTTTGCGCAAGCCGTCTGTGCAGTTTTGCCGATCCGCGCTTTTACTCGCACCGGCGCGCAATGGGCGCTGGTCTGGCGCAAACGGGTCGCATGGCGACCTTGGTGTGGCTCGTCGAGCCATAGTCAGGAGCCGCGCTAGCAGCCAGCGAAGGCGGGGTTGCTAAAGCAGTCCCACTAGAGTGGGGTGCAATTCTCGGCGACGCCTTGCTGAGCCCGTGCAATACGCTCCTGCCGCTCGTCTTCGCCGAGCATAACTTGCACGCCGTTAGCGTCTTGTACCCGCACGCGACCATTGACCGAGAGCTGCTCTAAGGCCGACGTGGCGCGTCTGCAGTTGTCTGCCCGAGCAGCGCTGAAGGCTTCTTGGCGTTGAGCATCGGCAACCTTGAGATCGTCAAGCATCTTCTGTTGGTCGGCGTTCAGCTGGCTGCCGTCTGCGGCAGGCGTAGCAATGGGTTGCACCTGGGTAGGCTCGGCCTGCGAATCACCGCGGACCCTGCCGCTGGAACTGATCAGGATCGCGTTCACACCCTCGGGCTTTTGCTGGGTGTAGTTGACGACGCCATTGTTGTCCGTCCACCGATAGACGTCAGCGGCCATCAGTAGCGGCGTGGCAGCCAGAACCAAAAGCAGATTAGCGAACTTGCGCATGGCCATTTCATTCCTTTGTCGATCTCTATGTCGATCGCGCCTGAGGTTAGGGTGGCGACTGGGATCGAGCAGTGAGAGCGCCATCTTACCGCGGCCCCCGATAGCTGCCTATGGCCAGCACCCCCCCTAAAGCGAGAGCTGTGTCGCAGATTCGTTGACATGGGCCCTCCTACCCCCAAAAATACCCGGCTCTTTTTTTGACGGTCTTCTCGGTCGAGCTTGTCGAGCCAGGAAAGCAGCGTCATATCAACAGCTTAATTCTTCATTCACAGACTCAACCTACGGGGACGAGGATATGACTGAGCGGCTCTCCGGCGGCGATATGCTGATCCGGGCGCTGCAGGATGAAGGTGTCGAGTACATCTTCGGCTACCCCGGTGGGGCGGCACTGCACATCTACGATGCAATCTTCCGGCAGCAGAAGGTTGAGCACGTGCTGGTGCGTCACGAGCAAGCGGCGACCCACATGGCCGATGGTTACGCTCGGGCGACCGGTCGTGCTGGTGTGGTGATGGTGACTTCAGGTCCTGGTGCGACCAATGCGATCACCGGCATCGCTACCGCCTATATGGACTCGGTACCTATGGTGGTGATTTCTGGGCAGGTGTCACGACCGCAGATCGGTACCGACGCCTTCCAAGAAACCGACATGGTGGGTGTCTCGCGCCCGGTGGTGAAGCACAGCTTTCAGGTGCGCAGCGCCGAAGAGATCCCGCAGATTGTGAAGAAGGCGTTTCACATCGCTCAGTCCGGGCGCCCGGGCCCGGTGGTGATCGATGTGCCCAAGGACACCACTGACCCCAACGAGCTGGAGGAGTATCACTACCCCGGCGAAGTAAAGATGCGCTCCTACAATCCAGCGCAGCGCGGTAACGGTCGCCAGATTCGCAAGGCGGCAAAAACCTTGCTGCAGGCCCAACGGCCAGTGATCTATGGCGGTGGAGGCATTGTTCTGGGGAACGGCAGTGAGCCGTTCCGGCGCTTAGCCGAGCGCTTGGGTGCGCCGGTTACCAACACCTTGATGGGCTTGGGGTCGTTTCCCGGTTCCTCGCCACAGTGTTTAGGCATGCTCGGCATGCATGGCACCTATGAGGCGAACATGGCCATGCACCACGCCGATGTGATTCTTGCGGTGGGTGCGCGCTTCGATGATCGAGTGACAAACGACCCCAGCAAGTTCTGCCCCCAGGCGACCATCATTCACGTCGATGTGGATCCAGCCTCGATCTCTAAAATCATCGAAGCGCAGATCCCCATTGTTGGCCAGGTGCTGCAGGTGCTAGAAGCCCTAGACCAGGAGCTCAGCCGCCTGCTGGAAGAAAAGCCAGAGTTGCAGAACGAGGCAGCGCTAAAAGCTTGGCGCGGGCAATGTGCTGATTGGCGCAGCGCCCATGGCCTGAACCACGATTTGCAGCCGGCAGCAGGGGACCCGATTCCCCCTCAGTACGCGGTGCAATGCTTGTATAAGGCCACTTCTGGCCAAGCCTACGTCAGTAGCGACGTTGGCCAGCATCAGATGTTTGCGGCCCAGTACTACCATTTTGACGAGCCGCGCCGCTGGATTAACTCAGGTGGCCTGGGCACCATGGGCTTTGGCCTACCGGCTGCCATGGGCGTGCAGTTTGCCCATCCCGATGCGGTGGTGGCCTGCGTTACCGGTGAAGGCAGCTTCATGATGAACATGCAGGAGCTCTCTACCTGCTTGCAGTACGGCTTGCCCATCAAAATCCTGAACCTGAACAACCAGGCATTGGGTATGGTCAAGCAGTGGCAAGATATGCAATACGGTGGACGCCATTCCTCCAGCACCTACAGCGACTCGCTACCGGACTTCAAAACCCTGGCAGAATCTTTTGGGCACGTGGGCTTTAAGGTGGAGCGGGCAGGGGATCTACCGGTGGTGCTGGAAGAGACTTTTTCCACCGCGCTGAAATCCAAGCTGGTATTGGTAGACGCCTGGGTAGACCCCAGTGAGCACGTCTATCCGATGGCCATCAAGGGCGGTTCCATGGAGTCCATGGTGCTGAGCAAATCCCTAAGTGTGGGGATCAGCTAATGCGCCGGGTAATCGCCGTACTGCTGGAAAACGAACCCGGCTCGCTGTCGCGAGTGATCGGTTTGTTTGCGCAGCGTAACTACAACATCGAATCGCTGACGGTGGCACCCACCGAGGATGAGACCCTGTCACGCTTAACGCTGACCACCTCTGGCGATGACAGCAAGATCGAACAGATCATCAAACAGCTCAACAAGCTCATTGAAGTGGTCAAAGTGCTCGACTTGTACGATAGCGCCCACATCGAGCGAGAGCTGATGCTCGTCAAGATTCGCGCAGAGGCTGGCGTGCGCGAAGAAATAAAGCGCACTGCGGACATTTTTCGCGGGCAGATTGTCGATGTCACGGCCAACAGTTACACCGTCCAGTTGGCAGGGCCGAGCGCCAAGCTCGACGCGTTTTTGCAAGCGGTTTCCCGCAGCGCGGTGTTGGAAGTGGCTCGATCGGGTGTTACCGGTGTCAGCCGCGGCGACAAAGTCTTTGGCCTTTAACTAAATAACAGGATATCCCCATGCAGGTTTACTACGACAAAGATGCTGACCTTTCGATCATTCAGAAAATGAACGTGGTCATCGTTGGCTATGGTTCTCAGGGCCACGCCCATGCCAACAACCTGCGCGACTCTGGCGTAGCAAACGTGACCGTTGGTTTGCGCCAAGGCGGGGGTTCCTGGCGTAAAGCAGAGAACGCTGGCTTCAAGGTCGCTGAAGTGCACGATGCAGTTAAAGACGCTGATCTGGTAATGATATTGACGCCAGATGAGTTGCAGCGAGACATCTACAACGAGCAGATTGAGCCCAATGTAAAAGAAGGCGCGACCTTGGCGTTTGCCCACGGTTTCAACATTCACTTTGGCCTAGTTGAGCCTAGGACTGACCTGAACGTCATTATGATCGCGCCTAAGGGCCCCGGGCACACCGTGCGTTCGACCTACGTTGAAGGCGGTGGGGTGCCGAGCCTGATTGCGATCTATCAGGACCCAACTGGCCAAGCGAAGAACATCGCCCTGTCTTATGCCAGCGGCAACGGTGGCGGTCGCGCAGGGATCATCGAAACCAGTTTTCGTGAAGAAACCGAAACGGATCTATTTGGTGAGCAGGCGGTGCTCTGTGGTGGTGCGGCATCGTTGGTGCAGGCCGGTTTCGAAACCCTGGTTGAGGCTGGCTATGCGCCTGAAATGGCCTATTTCGAGTGCTTGCACGAGCTGAAGCTCATCGTCGACTTCTTCTATGAAGGTGGCATCAGCAACATGTGGTACACCGTATCCAATACCGCAGAGTACGGTGGCCTGACTCGTGGACCGCGCATCGTTACAGACGAAACCAAGCAGGAAATGAAGCGTATTCTCGAAGAAATTCAAAGTGGCAAGTTCGCCCGAGAGTTCGTTACCGAAAACCAGGCGGGGGCGCCGTCGATCAAGGCAATGCGCCGGCTCAGCCAGGAACATGGCATTGAAGAAGTCGGTACGCGCTTGCGTGGCATGATGCCTTGGATCCAAAAAGATGCGTTGGTCGATCGAGACAAAAACTAGCGCGGGCTAGTCGGCGGGCACTCATCCTTACAAGGCGAAGGATATGAAGACCGAATCAGAACAGGAGCCTAAGCGCCGGCGCGGGATTTACCTGCTGCCGAACTTGATAACTACCGGCGCATTGTTTGCAGGTTTCTACGCCATCGTTGCGGCGATGAACGGTCATTTTATCGCTGCCGGGTTGGCGGTGTTTGGAGCCATGGCGTTAGATACCGCAGACGGACGGGTGGCTCGTTGGACCCATACCGAGAGCGCTTTTGGCGCAGAGTACGATAGCCTTTCGGACATGGTCGCCTTTGGTGTGGCGCCAGCACTGGTGGCGTTCTCCTGGGGTCTTGTCGACCTCGGCAAAATCGGCTGGATCATCACCTTCGTCTACATGGCGTGCGCTGCCTTACGCTTGGCACGCTACAACACCAGCGGTGATATCGAGTCGTTCACTGGTCTGGCGAGTCCCTCAGCGGCCGCCATTATTGCCTGCCTTGTCTGGGTGCTGACAGAAGAGTGGCATGATGCGGTGGTGGGCTGGCCAATCTATCTGCTAGGGGCCGTGACCTTGTTGATCGGTTTGTTGATGGTGTCACCCTTCGAGTACTACTCGCCGAAGACGGTGCATATGAAGGGTCGAGTGTCCTTCGTCACTCTGGTCTTGGTGGTCTTGGTGTTCGCGGTGTTGTTTGCTGATCCGCCGAGGGTGTTGTTGGTGTTGTTCTCCGCTTACGCGCTGTCTGGCCCAGTGCTGGCCCTGTGGCGCTGGCGGCGCAAGCAGGATCCAGAGCCCGAGAGTTGAACTCCGGGCCACCCTTGGCGTCCAATTCCGAGCAACAATAGTAGCCAAAAAGCCAAGGCGAGCAGATTCCCATGTCTAAACGATTCCACCGCGGGCGAACGCCAACCATTCGCCCGTCAGAGATCACCAGCGAAAGTGCGTTTGTTAATCGGCGCACGCTGCTGGGCCAGGCGTTGGGGGTCGGTGCGCTGGCCGCAAGTCTGCCGTTACTCACTGCTTGCGGTCAGGCCCAGGCTACTCAAGACTTGCCCGAAGACGAGCTCACGCCGGAAGACATCGTCACCGGTTACAACAACTTCTACGAATTTGGTTTAGACAAAGGCGATCCGGCGAAGTATGCCCACGAGATGAGCACGGAACCGTGGACGGTAGAGGTGAGCGGTGCAGCGAAGCGTACCGGCAAGTTCGCTATCGAAGACGTGCTCAAAGGGCTGAGCGTTGAACAGCGCATTTATCGGTTTCGCTGTGTTGAAGCCTGGTCAATGGTAGTGCCCTGGGATGGCATTGTTCTGTCCAAGATTCTCGAGCGCTTTGAGCCTACGAGCGATGCGAAGTTTGTCGAGTTCACCACCCTTAAGCGACCAGCAGAAATGCGCGGCCAGCGCTCGTTTTTTTCCAGCATCGACTGGCCCTATGTTGAGGCCCTGCGCATGGATGAGGCCATGCATCCGCTGACGATCATGGCCACCGGGGTCTACGGCAAGCCTCTGCCGAATCAGAACGGCGCACCCATGCGGCTGATTGTGCCGTGGAAATACGGCTTTAAAAGTGGCAAGTCGATCGTCAAGATTCGCTTTGGCAAACGGCAACCGAAAAATACCTGGAATATCTTAGCGCCTGACGAGTACGGGTTTTACGCCAACGTCAATCCGCAGGTTGCCCACCCCCGCTGGAGCCAGGCCAGTGAACGGCGACTACCCAGCACCTTGTTTTCGCCCAACCGCATTGCCACGCTGCCGTTCAACGGTTACGGCGATCAGGTAGCCAACTTGTACCGCGGCATGGATCTCGCGCGCAATTTCTAGTGACCCAGCGAGCCACTCTGCAAACAGTGACCTGCGTCGTGCTGGCGCTGCCGGGCCTCTGGCTGATCGCCGGGGTGATTCAAGAAATCGGGGCACCAGGCAGCCAGTTTGGCGCCGACCCGCCAGAGGCGGTCACCGACTACCTGGGTGAGTGGGCCATGCGCATGTTGTTGCTGGCGCTGTGTGTTTCGCCTGTGCGACGGCTTACGGGGTTGTCTCAACTTGCGCCGCTGCGGCGTACGGCGGGCTTGTTCGCCTTCGGTTATGTAGTAGCTCACCTGCTGGGCTATCTGGGCTTGCTGGCAACGTTTGATCTGGCCCAGATCGCTGAGGACTTCACCCAGCGCACCTACATCATCGCTGGCCTTTCGGCTCTGGCGATGTTGACTCCACTCGCCATAACTTCCACCCGCGCCTGGCAACGGCGTCTCGGGCGACGCTGGTTGAGCCTGCACCGGCTAGTGTTTGCTGCAGCGTTGGCAGCCTTGTTGCACCTGTTCTGGTTGACCAAAGACGGTTACGCGGAGCCGTTGTTGTACGCTGGCGTATTCGCGCTCGCGCTCACTGAGCGTTTGGTTAATCGCCTGCAACGGCGCCAGCCAGTTCCCCAAGCACGTTCTCTGTAGCCGCCCAATCGATGCAAGCATCAGTAATGCTTTGCCCGTAAGCCAGCTGCTCTGCCGGGCCAATGGCCTGCTTGCCGGAGACCAGGTTGCTCTCGATCATCACGCCCATAATGCGATCTTCGCCGCTGCGAATCTGCCGGCAGATGTCGCTGGCGACATTTAGCTGCTTGTTGTGATCCTTCTCGCTGTTGGCGTGACTCATATCGATCATCAGCCGCCGGCTGAGGCCCGCCTCTTCTAGCAGGCGGCTGGCGTAGTGCACGCTGGCGCTATCGTAGTTGGTCTTGCCGCCGCCACCGCGCAGGATTAGATGACAATCTTCATTGCCCGCAGTACTGAAGATGGCCGAGTGGCCCTGCTTGGTGACCGAAAGAAAAATGTGCGAGTGTGCGGCCGATTTTATGGCGTCTACGGCCACCTGAATCTGCCCGTCGGTGCTGTTCTTGAATCCGATCGGGCACGACAAGCCAGAGCTGAGCTGTCGATGTATCTGGCTTTCGGTGGTGCGCGCACCAATAGCGCCCCAGCTCACCAGGTCGCTCAAATACTGCGGAGTAATCGGATCTAAATACTCAGTTCCGCAACCAAGACCCAGGGCGGCGATGTCTCGTAACAGCCCGCGGGCCAAGCGCAAGCCGTGATTGATGTCGTAAGAACCGTTGAGCTTCGGGTCGTTGATCAGGCCTTTCCAGCCGACGGTGGTACGCGGTTTTTCGAAGTAAACGCGCATGACGATCAGCAGCTGCCCTCTATGTTGCTGGGCCAGCTCAGCTAGCCGCCCGGCATACTCCATGGCGGCCGCAGGATCATGAATCGAGCAGGGCCCAACCACCACCAGTAGTCGCGAGTCACGGCCATGAACGATGTCCGCGGCTTCCTTGCGAGTCGCAAAGATGAGACGGCTGGCCAGATCGTCCACCGGGATTTCGGCGATCAGTTCGTCAGGGGCGATCACCTCTTCCATACCGGTGATGCGTAAATCGTCAGTTAAGTACTTCATGGGACGAGCTTTTCGTGGTTGCAAAGGCTGCCAGTGTGCCTGGCAGTCGGTACAATGCTAACAAAGTCGGCTACCAGACCCCACTGACCTCCTAAACCCAGTTAAAAGAGACCTACCGAGCTTTGTCATTGCTGCCTTCCCAACGTCGCCGTCAAATGTTGGAAGACATGGGATTACCCGTGTGGGTCTGCCGTGAGCAACTTGCTGGGCTAGCGATTGCAGACCAACGCGATCATTTATCGCGCAGTAGCGGTAGCGAGCACAGCGAACGTTTGCAGCGCCTGAGTGCCAGTTTGGAACCTGTAGCACGGTCGCCTCGGCGTCGGCAGCGAACTGCAGGGTCCAAACAAGCGCCGCCCACAGAACAGTCCCAGCGGTCAGCGGGCGCTGGCAACGAGCAGAGTCTGCCAGCTTTGCAGAGTACCTGGCTGGGCTCTTGGCTGTTGCTGGCAGCGCCCCGAAGGGACGCCCGGGTGCGCAGATTCACTCGGGACTTATTGTGGGCAGCGGCAGCAGACACCGGCACGCCCTCCCAGCTCGATATTGACGCTAGGCAATTGGCGGCAGATGTTGGTGCGGAGCAGGCACTAGCGGCGTTGACAGCGTTTGTCGAAAAGCGCCTTGGCCTGATTCAGGCCCAGGGCTTGCTGCTGGAGACGAGCCTTTCGCAGTGGCAACGGTGGTTGTCGTTGGAAGCCCCAGAGGCTCCATCAGTGCCACGCTTTCGCAGCGCCAGCGGCTTGCAGACCCCGGTCATTCTGCTGCCCGATTTGCTGACGCTAATGAACGATGGCGCGGCCAAGCTGCGTTGCTGGGAGCAGCTAAAAGCTATCCAGCAGGCAGCCACGGGTGTTGCCGGGTGAGTCGAGATTGCTCATGAACTCTGGCGACGCTAACGATCAGTCCCAGCAGCTCAGCGAAAAAGCTGCGTCGCTTGCGGCCCCATTGGTGTTCCGGCAGATGCTGCCCCAGGACATCGAGCAAGTGCTGTTGGTAGAAAGTCGCTCCTATGCCTTCCCTTGGTCCCAAGGAAATTTTTTGGACTGTATGTCTGCGGGGCATCAGTGTTGGGTGGCCCTGAGCGACGATGTGATCATTGGTCATGGCATTGTCACGGTGGCGGTGGGCGAGGCCCATCTACTGAATGTCTGCGTATTGCGCGAGCTTCAAGGCCGTGGCTACGGTCGTGAGTTTTTAAACCACTTGCTAGGGGTGGCTTTTTCCGCCGGTGCCAGACGCATGTTCTTGGAGGTTAGACCGAGTAACTACAGCGCGGTTGCCCTGTACCAGTCCCTCGGTTTCGCAGAGATCGGAGTGCGCAAAGACTATTACCCCTCGCAGGTCGGTCATGAAGACGCTCTGGTATTTGCTTTGGATTTGGGTCAGCACTTTGTTGGGCGCACGCTATAATCCGCAACCTCATGAGCGCTTCCAACCCAACCGCAGTCGCCAACGTCTCCCTGGCCGATAAACAAGATCAGGCGGCCATTAGTGCGCGTCGCACCTTCGCGATCATCTCCCATCCGGATGCCGGCAAGACCACTATGACTGAAAAGCTGCTGCTATTCGGCAATGCCATAGCGCTGGCTGGCACGGTGAAGGCTCGCAAATCCGATCGTCATGCGACCTCGGACTGGATGAAAATGGAGCAAGAGCGCGGCATATCGGTGACGACCTCAGTGATGCAGTTCCCCTATGGCGGCGCCATGGTAAATCTGCTCGATACCCCCGGCCACGAGGATTTCTCAGAAGACACTTATCGCACGCTGACCGCAGTGGACTCTGCACTCATGGTGATTGACGGCGCTAAAGGCGTTGAACCTCGCACCATTAAATTGATGGACGTATGCCGCATGCGGGATACACCCATTCTCACCTTCATTAACAAGCTGGATCGCGAAGTCCGTGATCCAGTAGAAGTCATGGATGAGATTGAGGACATTCTGCAAATTGCCTGCGCGCCAATGAATTGGCCACTGGGCATGGGGCAACGCTTCAAAGGCATTTACGATTTCACAACCGATCGCATTTGCTGCTACGAAAAGGGCCATGGCCACCACATTCATCCGTTTGCAACCATTGACGGCTTAGATAGCGATGCTGCCCGCGCTTATCTAGGCGCTGATTACGACGATGCGGTTGCCGAGATCGAACTGGTACAGGGTGCAAGTCACCAGTTCGAGCTTGAGGACTACCTGAAAGGCGGACTTACCCCTGTGTTTTTTGGCACTGCGTTGGGTAACTTTGGCATTGAGCCGATGCTGCAACACTTCGTGCAGATGGCGCCGATGCCGCAACCCCGGGAAGCGGAACAGCGACGGGTCATTCCCGAAGAAGCCAATTTCTCCGGGTTCGTGTTTAAGATCCAAGCGAACATGGACCCCAAGCATCGGGATCGCATTGCCTTCTTGCGGGTCTGCTCTGGACGTTATGACCATGGAATGCGCATTCGCCACGTGCGCCTCGGCAAGGATATTAAGATCTCCGATGCCGTGACCTTCATGGCAGGCGATCGAGTGCAGGCCGAACAGGCCTACGCTGGTGACATTCTTGGTCTACACAACCACGGTACGATTCAGATCGGCGATTCTTTCAGTCAAGGCGAAACCTTGGCTTTCAAAGGCATTCCGAACTTTGCGCCAGAACTGTTTCGCCGGGTGCGTGTCCGGGACCCATTAAAGAGCAAGCAGCTGGAAAAAGGCTTAGATCAGCTTTCCGAAGAAGGTGCGACCCAGGTGTTTAAACCGCTGGTTCGCTCAGAGATGATCGTCGGTGCCGTCGGCACGCTGCAGTTCGACCTGGTTGCCCACCGGCTGCAGGATGAATACCGCGCCGATTGCCTGTATGAGCCTACCAACATTTTTACCGCCCGCTGGATACGCTGCGACGATCAGAAGAAGCTGGCAGAGTTCCGGGCAAAAAACGAAACTAGCCTAGCCTTGGATGGGGGTGGCTACCTAACCTACCTGGCCAGTTCCAGAGCCAATCTGCAGCTAGCTCAGGAGCGCTGGCCTGATGTTGAGTTTGCTCATACACGGGAGCACTGACAACGGCGCCAAATAGTCTACACTTGCAGGGGTAAACGAGGATTGCGGATGGGTGCGATACTGGTCGTAGACGATGATGCCCAGGTACTGGAGCTGGTCAGCGAGATGCTGAAGCTCGAAGGGCACGTGGTCACAGCGGTGACCAATGGATTGGAAGCGACCGAAGAATTTCACAGCAGTCACTTCGATCTGGTCATAACCGATCTGATCATGCCGGAGCAGGAAGGGCTAGAAACCATCTGCGAGATGCGCAAGACCGCTCAAGCACTGCCGATCATTGCCATTTCCGGTGGCGGCAGAATTGGCGCCGCCGACTATCTCGCATCAGCCGCACAGCTCGGCGCCAATGCAACCCTGGCCAAGCCGTTCAAGCGCAATGAATTAGTCTCTACCGTCACCGAGTTGCTGGGCACCTCGGGTGCCGCCTAGCCCCACGGACGAGCAGCGCGCAGACATTCTCGCGGCCTTGGCGCAAACGGTGCAGTCACCGCACGCTGGCACAGAGCCTGAGCCTCATGCTGAATTCGAAATTGCCCTACTCATCGCGCGCATCATCGATCCAGACCTTGTAGAAGCCAAAGTGCGCGATGCTCTAGCGCAGCTACTTGCCTCTGTTGATGCAGCGAAAGCTCCTTGGGATGCGTTAACGGCGTTAGGCTTTCGCGGCAATGCCGAGCACTACGAAGCCGAAGACAACAGCGCCATCCATCGCGTGCTAGCCCAGCGAACGGGTATTCCCATTACTTTGGCTGTGGTGTTAATCGAAGTGGCGAAAGCCAGAGGTTTGCAGGCGGAAGGCATCAACTATCCTGGCCATTTTTTGGTGCGCATTGCCGATCAGCCCATCGACCCCTTTGCGCTAACGCCGTTGGCGCAAGTGCCCGACGCTTTGCCGCAGATGCCAGGAATATCGCCGACGGAGTTGGGTTTGCGTATGTTGAACAACCTAAAGTATGCCCAGGTGCGGGCCCGCGTTTGGCACCAAGCCCTGGCGTTGACGGAGTACCAGCTAGCGTTGCTACCTGAGCATCCTCACCTTTTCTGTGAGCAGGGGGAATATTGGGCGGAATTGGGCGCGATCAGCGCGGCCAAGCAATCTTACCAACAGGCGTTGGCGCGAACCTCGGACGTAGACTCGGGACTGCGCGATAAAATCGCCGAGCGCCTGCGACAGCTACAGGCTGCGGGTTCCGAAACCCTGCATTGAAGCGCTACCCTTGACCTAGGTCGTCAATCGTCATCGGCGTAGGGGTTGGCCAGGTCAAGGCTTACTGGTAGATCAAAGCCCGGTAGCTGAATCTGATGAGCATCGATTGTTAAATCGCTGCCCTCCAACACGCCTTCGCCAAATTGGTAGATGCTGGGCTGGGTTTCTTTGCACATCGCGTCATCGTAAGCCTGGGCGCTCTCAGCGCAGGCTTCGGCACGCTTGTCGTAGGCTAGCAGGTGTTTTTTACCCCAGCGCGAAGCGAGCATGTTGCGCGTCCATGCCGGTGAGAAGACCAGGCCCGTGGCGTTGTTGCCGCCAAAGCCTTTGCTGTTGATCAACGCAGCCTGACGTTGTTCCGGCGCCAGTTCCAGGTGCTCCATGGGTAAGGTCAAGTGCTCAGTGCAGACATCGTCGGCGATGTGGTCAATTGTGGTGATGCCGGGGAGCCAGCCGTCGTGCATGCTGCCCAAAACCGCCGCTAATTGATCACCGCCAGCCGGGGCCATGGAATGGCCCACATAAGCTTTGATCGCAGCCACCGGCCAATTGTTGATGCCAAAGGTTCCGGCTAGGCGGCTGAGAATTTCCGATTCGGTGACCCGATTCTGGGGCGTGCCGGTGCCATGCGCTTGCACATGAGTTCCGCTGCGCAGGGCTTGCTCCCCAAGAACGCTGCGAGCCAGGCCCAAGGCTTTGCCCATGGTCAAATAATTGCCGACACCGGGACCGGGAATGGACTTTTTGAAACCATCGGCATTGGCGAAAACGCCGCCGACGCTGCCGAGAATTTGTGCGCCCAGCTCCAGCGCCAACTCATCATCCATCAGCAGGGTATAGACGCCTGACTCAGCGACGGTGAAGCCGGCGTTGCTAGAGAACGGACGGCAGGCTCGGCGTTGATCCGCCACGTTGCTGTTATCCAGTGCCATCAGCGCCTCGTCCTCTGCGAGTGCGCCCATGGTGCGATAACCCTCCATAACCTCCGGCACGATGGGTGCTTCGGCGTTGCCTATCATGACGATGCGTTTATGGCCTGTGGCAATTGCCTCCGCGCCTTGTTTGAGGTTGTACAAGTAAGTGGCGCAGGCGCCGATGATACCCGCTGTGTCACCGACGGATCCCAGCACATAAGCGTTGATGAAGTCACCGGGCATTTCTGCCAAACCTAAGGGGACGTTTTTGGCAGTGGGCCGTCGTCCGGTGAGGCTGTTCTGGTACATGCCGCCATAGCCGTCATTATCCAACTGCCCCATGGCGCTCCCGGAGAACACCGCAAACTGATCGGGTGCAATCTTCGACTTCAGTAGCGCAAGGTCCAGGCCGGAGGAGCGAAGCGTATCCGAGGCGGCAAACACGGTTATCTGCAGACCTCGCGGATGGTTGCGCGATTGGTACAGCGCGCCGGGCGCGAATCCGTTGGGCAGTTGCCCAGCAGAAGTGACCTTCATGTTCTGCTGGGACTTCGCATAGAGCACCGCATCGGCGCTAAAGGTCACCTGGACGTTTCGCTCATCAAGTGCCTGGACCTGCCAATCGGCAGGCAATGGGTCCGGCAATTGGCGTTTGGCCAGGGTGAATTTCAAAGGCGCTCCGTCTGCGGCTTCACCTAGGCGTGTATGCCAGCTCATCTGACGGTTTTCCGGGTCGTCAATGCGGCGGATCAAGGTTCCGTCGAGCATCTTTTGCCGACCCTCGGGCGTTGTCGCCTGATCCAAGCAGCCCATTAACGCGCCAAGGCTGGCGTAGGTTCGATCAGCTTGAGCCTGGCCGAGTGCGTCGATGACCTTGCGGCGGTAGGCGTGGTGAAAAGACAAGCGCCCCGCGGGGTTGATGCCTCCGAAACCTACGATCACTGGCAGTTTGGCTGGCATGAAGGGTCCTGTTAGTCGCGAACCAGGGCAACGGCCGTGGCTTCTCCGCCGCCGATACAGAGCGACGCGATACCGCGTCGTTTGTTGTTCGCACGCAACGCATGAGCGAGGGTGACGAGTAAGCGTGAACCGGTTGAGCCAATGGGATGGCCCTGGGCGCAGGCGCCACCGTAGACGTTCACGCGCTCACTATCTAGCCCGAGTTCACTGATGGCGAGCATGGTTACCATGGCAAATGCTTCGTTGATCTCGAATAGATCTACCTCGCTGGCTTGCCAGCCGAGCTTTTCAAGCAGGCCAGCAATCGCACCCACCGGCGCGGTAGTAAACTCACTGGGGTGTTGCGAGTGGGTGTAATGGCCAGCAACGCGAGCCAGAGGCTCTACGGCGTCGGTGCGCGTGGATAGCACTAGCGCCGATGCACCGTCGGAAATCGACGAGGCGTTTGCGGCAGTGATAGTGCCATCGCGCTTGAAGGCCGGCCGTAAGGTTGGAATTTTTTCAATGCGCGCACGCAACGGTTGTTCATCATCGCTCACCGTCGTACCGGCAATGGTCATGGGGCGAATCTCGGCGCTGAGCGCGTCACTGTCCATGGCTGCGCGAGCGCGCCGAACAGACTCAACGGCGTAGTCGTCCATGGCTTGCCGAGTCAGTTGATAGCCATCTGCAGTGTCCTGGGCAAAGGCGCCCATGGCGCCACCGGTTTCAGCATCTTCCAGGCCGTCTAAGAACATGGCATCCAGCAACGAGGCATGGCCCATGCGCAAGCCAGCGCGAGCTTTGGGTAGCAAAAACGGTGCGTTGCTCATGCTCTCCATGCCGCCGGCAACGACGCTGTCCGCACTGCCAGCCAACAGCAGGTCATGGGCCAGCATGGCGGCTTTCATACCTGAGCCGCAGACCTTGTTGACCGTGGTAGCACCGCAGGCGTCTGGCAAGCCAGCCAGGCGCAAAGCCTGACGCGCGGGCGCTTGCTTGACCCCAGCGCCGATCACGTTGCCAATCAACCCTTCGCTAATGCCGTCGACATCGAGTTGCGATTCTTTGACCGCTTGGTCTATGGCATGGGCGCCCAACTCCGGCGCGCTGAGGCTCGACAGAGCCCCTTGGAAGCTGCCAATCGGCGTGCGCGCAGCGCTCAAAATATAGACGGGTTTGGTCATGGGTGAGGATCCTTCGAGGTTGGTTGCGGCTCAGACTTCGTTAAAGCGATGAATCAATTCGACGAAGTTGCAGGGCTTGTTGTTGATGTTTAGCTGATTGTGCAAGATCTTTTCCCAACCGGTGCGTACTGCGCCGGTGGAGCCTGGCAAAGCGAAGACTAGCGTGGCATTGGCCAAGCCGCCTACAGCACGGGACTGTATGGTTGAGGAGCCGATTTCTTCGTAAGAAACTTGCCGAAAAAGCTCGCCAAACCCGTCAATGGTCTTATCGAATAGAGGTATCAGCGCCTCTGGCGTGCTGTCACGCCCGGTGAAGCCAGTGCCGCCAGTGGTGATGACGACCGCAATGCCGGGGTCCGCAATCCAACGGGAAACCACGGCACGGATCTGGTACGGATTGTCAGGTAGCAGGTCACGATCGGCCAAGTGGTGGCCATCGGCGGTCAGCATTTGTGCCAGTAGATCACCAGACGTGTCGTTAGCGGCGCTGCGGGAGTCGCTGACGGTGAGTACGGCGCAGCTCAAAGCTGTCATGCAGGGCGGTTCCTTTTTCTAATTTCACGGTGGTCAACGGGCGAACCAGCCGCTACGGAGTTCTGCGTCGATTCGGGTGCCTGCCGGCGAGCCGGATGGTACAGTAGCGCCGCAATTCTACATCGGACTGACCAGCCATTGGATAAACCGTTGATCGAGGGTGATCGGCTTTATCTCATCGCCGAACGCCTGGCCAAAGACTTCTCTCTGTTTCCCACCAGCGACAGAGACGAAATGGTCTCCGGGTTGCTCACGCGACGACAGATTCTGCGACGCAAGAGCCATCTAGCCAACCTGGACATCGATTCTTACATCGAGTCGGTGGTGGCTCCGGCAGAAGACCCAGGGCGTACTCCAGCGCCGGAGGTAATCCGGCAATTGGGTAAAGTCATCGATGAACGTTCAGAAGGCTCTTTCTTTAGCGCAGTTGTCGAACTGCCGTTTGAAAATGAGCTGCGACTGGTGGGCTTCATCGCTCAAGACCGCAGTGTGCAGAACGGCGCTTGGATGCCAGAGCATCACCTGCTGGCAGCGGAGTTTGTCGGCCGTTGTGCCCGGCGTGCAATGCCCATCGTCACCTTCATGGATACACCCGGAGCCGATGCCGGAGAAGAGGCCAATCGGCAGAACCAAGCACACAGCATCTCGCGCCTGATCGTTGAGATGAGCAACGTAGATGTGCCGAACGTTGGGGTCATCTACGGGCTTGGCTATTCGGGAGGCGCCATTCCTTTGGCGGCCAGCAACATGATCTTGGCCGTACGCGATGGCGTGTTCAGCACCATCCAGCCTAAAAGTCTGGCGAGTATTGCACGACGCTTAAACTTGTCTTGGCAGCAGTGCGCCAAGTACGTGGGGTTGTCGCCCTATGAACTGTACGCCCAAGGCAACATCGATGCGGTGATCGACTATTCACCGAACACGCCAGATGAGATCGAAAACCTGCGAAGCGCGCTGGTCGGTGGCATCACCCAGGTAGAAAAGCGCACCCGCGAGTTTGTCGCGGAGAATCCCTACATTATCGATCACTATCGACAGAGCTTGCAGCGCTACCTGGATCCTTCGGATCAGCTCAAAGTAATGCAGACCAAGGCATCGCTGCGTTTGACCAAGAACCCAACCGAATACCTGAACGTCTTCGGTATTGCCTACCGGTATCTGCGCTACTTGAAAGTACGGCAGCGCATCCGCTCAACCTCTACCCAACAGTACGGGCGTCTTGCCGACCAAGAAATTCCGGCGGGGGAGCTCAGCAAGCGCGCGGATCTAGAACGCCGGCAGACTTTTCTGCGTTGGCTGCAGGATCCCGACAAGGTTGTATATGAAGATGCGCTAGCGAAGGTCTGGAAGAACTATCTCGAGAAAAAAGAGGCATTAGGCGGTGAGCGCGGTCGCATCGCCCAGTTGATCTTCGGTGAGCCAAAGAAAAACTATGAGGAAGCCCGAGCCAATCTGCTGGCGGTGTTCGGCGCATTTCTCTATAACCGCTGGAAGGGCGAAGCGCTGGGCAATCTCCGCGCGCTGCGAGAATATCTGCACCACCATGAAGACACCCGCCAGATTCTGCAGGTGCACGACATCAGCGATGTTGCTGGCTTGGTGAGAACCATTCGGCGTGATGATCGGCTCTACAACACATTACATAGTCGCTTTACCCACGAAGGTAAAAAGCTCCTGGCGGAGCAAGGTCTAAAGCAGAAGTCCGATCTTTATATTAGCAGTCAGCTGACCTCGGAACTTAACTTGGCGCTTACAGGCGAGTCGCTATTTGACAGCATAGGTGCTGACGCCGACGAACAGTCGCGCTTGCTGCATCAGCGTGGCGCGTCGAATATTTCGGTTAACCGGGCCATCTTGCAGGGTCGATATCCCAGTCATATCGCTCGCAAGGCGCTCACTTCCGAATTGCCAGAGCTGAACGATCTTTCGGTGTTGGATGTACTGCTCGATGAGGATTTGCGCGAAAGCTTTGTCACCGAGTGTGAAAACCTGCTGCTGTTTGATTCGGTTTACGATCAAATTATTGCCAACCTCGATACGATTGCAGCGGAAGCACAGTCCAATCAAGCGCTATCGAAAGAATCGCTGGCGGGCTTGCTGGAGACCACGGTAGAGCTTGCAGCGAAAGGCATTACCTTAGGACCACGAGCACCGGCGGTCGTGACTGAAGGCGAAGCGGTCGTAAGCAGCATTCGCACCCAGCTTGAAGACTGGTATCTACGCATAATGAGGGCGCCTAAGGGGGCTGACTTTTTCCGCCAAGTCGAAGAATGGAAGAAGACCAGCTTCCCGCATTTATCCGACACGCTGTTTGTGGTGGTGAGTTACCTGTTCGAGCAGCTGCTGAATTCCTATATTCAATCTGAACGCGATGGCAAGGCGTACCAGGGCCGAATCGCACCGCGCAACATTGGCCGTCGCAAGGACTTTTGGAATCGACTGAACATGGCGTATCGCGATCTGCAGATGCAGAACGTGCTGCGGGAGCAGCGTTTGCGGCAGAAATTCGATTGGCCCGATTTTATCGAGCGCTACTTTGACTCCTTTGAGCCGCGCTACGAAGATTTGCTCAGTAGTGATCCGTGTTCATTTCCGGGCTTTCGCCTTTCTGTTGAATCTGCGCTGCAGAGGGACATCGTGCCTTGTGGCATCGTTGCCGGTATCGGTCGTTTCAAGAGCGAGGCGGGTGGTATCACCGCTGGTGTTCTGATTTCTAACGTTGGCTTCCAAGCGGGCTCGTTCGACATGGCCAGTGCGGAGAAATTTTGTCGGCTGCTGGTGGAATGTGCAGAGCAGCATCTGCCCGTTGTCTGCTTTGTCAGCTCTGGCGGCATGCAGACCAAAGAGGGCGCCGGTGCCCTGTTCTCTATGGCGGCCGTTAACGACCGCATTACCCGCTTTGTTCGGGACCACGATCTGCCGATTATTGTCTTCGGCTTTGGAGATTGCACCGGTGGCGCCCAGGCCAGCTTTGTCACCCATCCGCTCGCCCAGACCTACTATTTTTCAGGTACCAGCATGCCCTTCGCTGGGCAGATCGTGGTGCAGTCCAACTTACCCCTGAACGCCATTCTCTCTAACTACCTGTCCCAGGTTCCCGATGCGATGCAAGGGCTGGTGGCGCATCCGTTTCAACCTGAGCTGGACAACTCGCTCGCAGAGATTGACCCTGAAATCCCCATTCCCCAAGAAACCGTGGAGGAGGTTCTTAATCGCATCGCCTCTGGCGTGCTCAGCCAAGAGCGACCAGTGGTCGTCGCCTACCGACCTACCTACAGCAATGAAGATTTGATCAAGCCTGTTCGTCGTGTGCTGATTCATGCACGGGGTTGTACTGCGGTGAAGCTAATTCGTATCGCCCAGCGCAACAGCATTGAAGTGGTGCTGGTGCAGTCAGATCCCGACATGGAGTCGGTGCCGGTGGATATGTTGTTACCGCGGGATACGCTGGTTTGTATTGGTGGTAACACGCCTGATGAAAGCTACCTCAACGCCATGAGCGTGTTGCGCGTGGCGGAGCGCGAGGGCGTTGACTCATTGCATCCTGGCATTGGCTTTTTGTCAGAAAATGCGCAGTTTGCTGAGTTATGCCGTAGCCATGGTATTAACTTCGTCGGTCCGCCCGTCGCTAGCATGGAAACCATGGGCAACAAGTCCAATGCCATCAGCACCTCCATGCGGCTCGAAGTCCCCGTGGTGCCAGGCAGCCACGGAATTCTAACCAACGTTGAACGGGCCTCTGAGGTGGCGGCGGATATCGGCTACCCAATACTGATCAAAGCCGTGCACGGCGGCGGCGGCAAAGGCATACAGGTAGTAAACCAGCCTTCCGAGTTCCACGGACTGTTTCATCAAGTCATGGCGGAGGCGCGTAGCGCCTTTGGCAACGGCGACGTGTACCTTGAAAAGTTTGTGACCTCGCTACGGCACATCGAGGTGCAGCTGTTGCGAGACACGCTCGGCAATACCAAGGTCCTGGGGTTGCGTGATTGCAGCGTGCAGCGCGATAAGCAGAAAGTGTTTGAAGAATCTGATTCCACCATGTTACCTGACCGCTTGCGCGCCGATGTTCTACGACATACTGCGGCGATTGCCGACGAGGTAGGTTATGTCGGTGCCGGCACCGTTGAGTTTATCTACGACCTTGCCTCCGATGCGGTGTACTTCATGGAGATGAACACCCGGCTGCAGGTAGAGCACCCGGTCACTGAGTGGGTCAGTGGCGTTGACATCGTCACCGAGCAGTTTCACATCGCTTCTGGCGCCAGCATTGCTAAGCTCGACGTTAAGCAAAATGGCTACGCCATTGAAGCGCGGGTAACCGCCGAGCGGGTTCAGGTTGAAGCTGGGGGCGCGCTGCAGTTCAAGCCCCAGCCGGGCCAGATCAAAGAATGCGTATTGCCAACTGAGGAGGGCGTTGAGGTGATCTCCACCGCTGCGCCGGAAAAATTCGTCTCGCCGTACTACGACAGCATGATTGCCCAGATCATCGTGCATGCGGCAGACCGAGATGCTGCCATTGCTAAGCTGGACGATTACCTAGGGCGGGTAGTCATTACGGGTATCAGCACGAACATTCCGCTCCTGCGTCGGGTATTGAAAGATTCAGTGTTCCAAGCTGGCGAGTACGATACGGGCTATTTGCCGGAATTCTTGCAGCGCATGGATTCAGCGGCACTGATTGAGGAAATCGAAACAGCCGCTGGTGAAGTGGATTCGGGCATTAGCCTTGAGAGCATTGCCATTGACGCCAGTGATGAGCTGCGCGTGTTGTCGCCGGCCACCGCGATTTTCTACAGTACCCCAACGCCCACCGAGCCCGAGTACGTGTCGGTTGGAGATGTCATCAGCAGCGACGAAGTGCTATGCCAGCTAGAAGCGATGAAGTTGTTCTCCCCGTTGCGGCTTAACGACTTTAACGCAGAGCAGCAGCTCTACGATGAAGACCAGCGCTATGAAGTGACTCGCATCAACATGGCAAACGGTCAGCAGGTCAACGTCGGCGATCTATTGTTTGTGGTTAAGCCAGTAACAGCAGAGTAACGCCACGGACTAGGCAGATCGTGGCGATGCTGAGGATTACCGCAGAGCTCCATTTCTGAAAGCCTGCCTGATTCCACTGAGCCAACAGCTTGGTACCCAACCGTGTTCCCAACACGGCGGCGAGCATGGCCATGGCAATCAGCAGCGGGGGTAACGAGTCGCTCACACCGATGACGCCCCCCCAATAGACCAGTTTTAGAATGTGCCCGAGTGCCTGAGTCAGCGCTTTGCTGGCGATGACACCGAAGCGGTCCAGTTTGCTGTTGAGATAAAACACATCCAGCAGCGGCCCAGATACCCCAGCAAACAACTGCGCGGCGGTCACGACAAGTCCGCAGATCAGCGCGGTTTGTGGTTTGGTTACATCCAAGCCGCGCAGCCGGGGCAGGGCACGGGCAAGCCAAGGAAACAGGCCGATGACGATTAGGATGAGGCCTTCGTTTGGCGTGATGGTGAGCCAAATGAATAGGGCCAGCGCCGCACCAGCGCCTAGCAGATAGGGTGGCAGCACGACCCAGGCGATGTGCCGACGCAGAAACCAGGCGCGGGAGCCATTGGCCGTGGCTTGTACCGCGCCGTGGAGAATCATGGTGGCAGGCACCGACAGCAGCGCCAACAAGATTGCCATCAGGATCATTCCGCCGGCCATGCCCAACAAGCCCGAGAGGGTGCTTGTGAGAAAAACGCTGACCAGGATGGCGATGGAAATGCCCATGGCGCGCAGCTTGGCGCTCAATGAATCATGAATAAAGCGAAATGATGGAATATGATCTACCAGCTTATGGAATAGCTGGTGTCGAGCCAGCGCCGACGTATCGAGGCTGAGGTAGGGGATGCTGGAGAATTTGGAAACGCTGGTGGCACTGTCGAAGACCGGCACAATGATGGCTGCCAGCACCGAGCTGAAAATCTCACAGTCAGCGGTGAGCAAGCGTATCTCGGCGTTGGAGAAGTTTTATGAGCGCGATCTAATAGAGCGCCAGGGCCGCCGCGTGGTGCTTACCCATCACGGTATGCGCTTGGTCGCTCGAGTTGGACCGCTGCTGTCAGAACTTAAAAGCGTCTTCTTAGAAGATCAAGAGCTCTACCGCGGGCGGATCATTATCGGGGTGTCTGAGGCAATTCTTGCCAGCTGGGGACCACGTTTGTTTGCTCGCATACAGCAGGACATGCCTGACGTTGAGTTCACTTTTCATGCCCAGCGCTCACCGGTTGTTCTCGACCGCATTCGCAGCGGCGAATACATGGTGGGTATCTGTACCGGCAGCCCGACCGCAGACACGGATCTGCAGAGCGAAGTTATCCGCTTAGAACCCATGGTGATTGTGCCCTCAGCATTGCAACCGCTGGATTACAGTGTGGGCGACCCGCTGGACGTGGTCACCATCGAATCGCGCTCTGGAGCCTGGCGCTCAATCGAAGAAGACATGCGGCGACTGCATCTGTACCGCGTGGTTTCACTAGAATCTTTCTTTTGCGTCGCACAAATGGCGCTGGCAGGATTTGGCCATGGTTTGATCCCGGCTGGTGTGGCGCGAACTTTGGGGGTTGATATGAACCAGGTGATTCCACTAGATGGCCAAGGTTTGAATCGCCCGGTGCGTTTCGTCGCGCGTAAGTCGATGTTCTCCCAGCGGCTCATTCAAAAGTTTTATCGCGGCGTATCAGCGCTGGCCAATCAAGTTTAGGGACCTGACATGATCTATCTTCATCACTACGATGCCTCGTTGTTCTCTGAGAAAGTTCGGTTGATGCTGGGTTATCTAAAGCTGTCCTGGCTGTCGGTCAATATTCCCAACATCATGCCGCGACCCTTGCTAATGCCGCTCACAGGTGGATATCGCAAGACGCCGTGTTTGCAGATCGATGCCAACGTGTACTGTGACACAGCGGTGATTACACATGGTTTAGTACGAGAAAGTGGCGACACAACCTTGTTGGCTCATGGCTTCCCTGCAGATAGGGTGGCAGAGTGGGCAGATACCCAGTTGTTTCGTGTGGCTGTGGCACTGAATTTTCGTCCAGAGGCGCTGGGACCGATGATGAGCCAACTCTCCGAGAGCGACGTTGCAGCGTTTCAGAAAGATCGGGCGGAGCTGTCGAAAGGTGCTCCCATCGTTTCTTATAGCGCGGAAGCGGCGCTTGGCTATTTGTGGACCTATACCGATCAGCTAGAACGCACTCTGGCACGTTCAGATCAAGCGTTTCTGTTTGGCTCAGAGCCATGTGTGGCTGACTTTTCCGTGTACCACTGTTTGTGGTTTTTGCGTAACAACCCAGTGAACGCGCCATTGCTGCACAGTCATCACGCGGTAGCTGAGTGGTACGAACGCATGAAGTCTTTCGGCCATGGCAGCGTTTCCCGCTCCAGCGGCGAGGCAGCGTTGGCTGCGGCCAAGGGGGCTGAGCCGGTAGCCCCGGTGTTAACGGGTGCGGTGCCGGAAGGCTTGACGTTAGGTGATCACATCAGTGTGATGCCCATCGACTACGGTCGGATCCCCGTGTCCGGGCACCTAGTCGCAATTGGGCCGGATGAAGTGGTCATAGAGCGACAAGCCCCTGAAACCGGCCGAGTGATGACCCATTTCCCGCACGCGGGGTTCGAGGTGGTGCAGATTGCCGCGGATTAGCCGTTCGAACATCGCCCAGGAGTTGCAGCGACTCGGTCGATGCAGGTAATTCGAACCCAATTCTGCATCGTTGGTGCCGGCGCTGCGGGCATTACCACGGCCCGATCGTTGCTGGCGCTCGGGCACGAAGTACTCTTGCTCGAATCTGGCGAGCAAGACTTCAATTCAGCCACCCAGGATCTGTATGCCGGAGTCAATCTCGGCGCCGAGTACTACGATCTCGACCAAGCCCGTCTGCGTTTTTTTGGTGGCACAACCAACATTTGGGGCGGTCGGAGCATTCCGCTCACAGCCGTCGACTATGAACAGCGCGACTGGGTGCCGTTCAGCGGTTGGCCCATTGGGCAGGAAGATCTTGAGCCTTACTTACGGCGCGCCCATCAAGATCTAGAACTGGGCGCTTATGACTATGGCCAGACGCTCTGGGACGAGTTGCGCGAGCCAGATCCCTTCGCTAACGAGGCAGCCATCGAGAGCTGGTTCTGGCGCTTCGATGAAGTCAAAGAGCGCTTTGGATGGCAAGCAGCGAAGCAGGTTCGTGAGCATCCGAAGCTTCGCTTACTGCTCGGTACCAACGCGCTGGAGATCGAGGTCAACGAAAATGCCAGCCAGGTAACTGGGCTGGTTGTAGCGACATTAGGCGGCCAACGCTCGCGCGTCTGCGCGCAGCACTATGTGTTGGCCTGCGGCGGCATCGAAAATCCCCGTTTACTATTGGCGTCTGCGAGCGTTGAGCCCGCTGGCGTGGGCAATGGTACCGATCAAGTCGGTCGCTACTTCATGGAGCATCCCCATGCCAGGCTCGGCTATGCGGAAACCAATCGCGCATTCGAGTTATGGCATGCCAGCCGCAAACGGCAGTCTGCGACTACCGTCCCCATAGCCCCAGCGTTTACCTTGAGTCAAGCTCAGCAAAAAAGCGCACGCTCACTGAACAATGCCGCGACGTTCAAGCTGCAACCCGAGCGCACGGGCCAACTGAGTCTGGATAGACGCCTGTATCACAAACTCAAGCACAGCTTATCCCCGGCGAAAAAACAACGGGCACTTTGGCATCTGTACCGGGCGGGACGGGACCTCTACCACGCCTCGTTACGCCCACCGGTTGAGCGCGCGAAAGCCGCGCTCGGGCGTACCCGACTGCAGGCAATACTCAGAGCCGAGCAAGCCCCGAACCCAAACAGTCGGGTGCTGCTCACCGCAGAGCGTGATGCGCTTGGCATGGCGCGAGTGGGCTTAGACTGGCAGCTCACCGAGTTGGACAAAAGCAGCGCCAGGGCGCTAGCCCAAGCCCTGGACGCAAGCTTTAAGCGAGCGGGCTACGGAGCGTTCGTAACCGCTGACTGGCTCTCGGAGCCGGGCTCGACATGGCCTGTGGATCCGTCGATCGGAAACCATCCCATCGGTGGCTATCATCACTTGGGTACGACGAGAATGAGTGCAGACGCGAATGTTGGGGTGGTGGATGCGAACTGCACCGTACACAACTACGCCAATTTGCATATAGCAGGCAGTTCAGTTTTCCCAACGGGAGGCTGGGCCAATCCGACCTTGACGATTCTGGCGTTGTGTTTGCGACTTGCAGAGCATCTGGATCGGTTAGCGCAACGCTAGAGCCGCGCTTACCTGTGGAGCCTGTGATAGGTACGGCAGTAATTGTCTTGCGCTATTCAGACACCCAGCTTTGTAACACGCTGACCCAATCTGCGGAAGCATTGAGACAGGGTACTAAGGTCAACTGTTCGCCCCCTGCTTCGATAAAGGTATTTCGCCCTTGAATGCCAATCTCTTCCAGGGTTTCCAGATTGTCGGCGACGAACGCTGGGCAGGCTACCAGCAAACGCTTTACGCCAAGACCTGGTAGCGCTGCCAGTGTTTGATCGGTGTAGGGAGTTAACCAAGGCAAGCGGCCGAGCCGCGACTGAAAGCTGGTGGTTACTTGATCTGCAGATAGGTCGAGGGCCGCAATCAGCGCCTTTGAGGTTTCAAAGACCTGGTGCCGGTAGCAAAACTCATGGGCCGGCGACGTGGTGTTGCAACAGTCTTTCCGCTGTAGGCAATGTTGACCGGTAGGGTCGGCTTTGCTCAGGTGCCGCTCGGGTAATCCATGGTAGCTGAGCAGTAAGTGGTCGAAGGGCTCGGTTAAGCTAGGTCTAATGCTCGCCGCCAGCACATCGATGTACTCCGGCCGATTGTAGAACGGTGGTAACACGGTCAACGTTGTGCCCGAGGGCAGGGCTGCCTGCACCGCCTCAATGCAAGTAGTGCGCGTAGAATCCGCGTGCTGGGGATAGAGCGCGACCAGAAGAATCTGCTCAATGCCAGCTGCCGTCAGCGCCCCTACCGCCTTTTGCAAGGACGGTTCGCCATAGCGCATGCCCAGGGCGACGGGCATGGTGGCGGGTAGCGCGTCGGCTAATGCCGACTCTAGGGCCCGGCTCTGTAGCAACAGAGGTGATCCCTCCGGTTGCCAAATACTGGCGTAAGCGTGAGCGCTCTGCTTGGGCCGAAAGGGCAAGATAAAGCCGGAAACCAAAAGCTTGCGTAGCAGCCAGGGCATGTCTATGACGTGGCGATCCATGAGGAACTCGCTCAGATAGGCGCGCACGTCGGCCACCTCAGGGCTGCTGGGCGTTCCCAGGTTAGCGAGCAGGATGCCTTTGCTTTGGCTCATAGTTTCTCGGCGCGGTTGGTCAGTGAGCGATTCTACCGTAGCTCAGCTGCCGTAAAGCCGCCGTCGCGATCTAACCTTGGACGGTTCTGTGAAGGCAGCAAACAGGCTAGTATCCGCGCTCGCTGATTTGGGATGCAAAAGTGCCGAGCCCTGCTGTCGCCATCATTGACTATGACGCTGGAAATCTAGCCAGCGTGCGCCGCGCCTGTGCAGAGGTGGGGGTGGTCGCAACCATCACCCGGGATCCAGACGCCCTACGGCGCGCAGATCGAGTTATCTTTCCCGGAGTTGGAGCTGCTGGTCCGGCCATGCGCAGCATCCAGGCCAGCGGCATGGAAGGCGCGCTGAAAGCTTTTCTGGCCAGCGGCAAGCCGCTGTTAGGCATTTGTCTGGGTATGCAGATCTCCCTCGAGCATAGCGAAGAGCAAGACCAGTCCACCCTGGGCCTGATACCGGGCGTGGTACAGCGCTTCGAGTTTAATGACCCGAGTCTGAAGATTCCGCACATGGGCTGGAACGAGGTGCGAGCCACCCAATCGCACCCCGTGCTGGCCGGATTGCAGCCGGGCGACTGCTTTTATTTTGTGCACGCTTACTACCCGGTGCCTGCCGAGGCCTCAGAAGTGTTTGCGGTCAGTGACTACGAGCACGAATTTGCCTGTGCGGTGGGGCGCGACAACTACTTTGGGACTCAATTCCACCCCGAAAAAAGTGGCCGAGTTGGGCTACGTTTGTTGCAGGCTTTCGCTGCTTGGGACGGCACATGCTAAGTAAGAGACTGATTGCGTGCCTGGACGTGCGCGACGGCAAACTCGCGAAAAGTGTGAAGTTTGTAGACACAAAAGACATCGGCGACCCCGTCGCAAAAGCCCGGGAATACTATTTAGATGGCTTAGATGAATTGGTGTTTTACGACATCACCGCATCCAGTGACAAACGCAACATCATGCTGGACGTCGTTGAATCCGTGGCGGAACAGGTTTTTATTCCGCTATCTGTGGGCGGCGGGGTGCGGAGTGTCAGCGATGCCACGGACCTGCGTTTGGCGGGCGCAGAGAAGATCAACGTCAACTCTGCCGCGGTCCAGCGTCCGGAGTTAATCAGCGAGTGTGCGGAGGCCATCGGCGAACAGAACGTGGTGTTGTCTATGGACATTGTTGGAACCGATGATCTGGCGCAGTTTCCCAGTGGCTATCGCATGGTGATCAATGGTGGGCGCACGCCCATGCCGCTAGACGCTCTGGCTTGGGCATTAGAAGGTGAGCGTCTGGGTGCAGGAGAGTTGGTAGTAAATTCCATCGACGCCGACGGCACTCGCAACGGTTATGAACTGACGTTGACTGCGCTGATCAGCCGCGCGGTGCGCATACCGGTGATCGCGTCCGGTGGCGCAGGCGTGCCACAACATCTCGTGGACGTACTGACCGATGGCTACGCCGATGCTGCGCTGGTTGCGTCGATGGTGCACTTTGGCGACTATCGAGTCTCTGAATTAAAGCACGCGCTTGCGGCACAAGGTGTACCCATGCGTTTGTCTTGGTAGATACAGCGTACACACAACCTAACTGCAGACATGAACTCGACCAATAAGGAGCGTAGCGTTTGAAGGCGATTGTAGTAGACGGTGAGGAACTGCGCTGGGATGAGGTCGAAACTCTGCAGGTCGGGGTTGGCGAGGTTCGCATCGATGTGCATGCAACGGCAGTCAACCGCGCGGATCTCGCCCAGCGTAGCGGTAGCTATCCACCGCCGCCGGGCGCCAGCCCAATACTTGGGCTCGAATGTTCAGGCGTGGTGGCAGAAGTGGGTGAGGGCGTGTCGCGCGTGCAAGTTGGCGATCGAGTCTGCGCACTGCTCGCCGGCGGTGGCTATGCCGAGCAGGTGGTGGTGCCCGCCGGGCAGGTGCTGGCCATTCCTGAAGGTCTGAGTTTTGCGCAAGGGGCGGCGCTTCCTGAGGTGTTTGCTACCGCGTATTTGAACCTGTTCATGGAGGCCCGCTTGCAACGCGGCGAGCGAGTATTGCTGCATGCGGGCGCGAGCGGGGTGGGTACTGCAGGCATTCAATTGTGCAAAGCTTTTGGTAACCCTTGCTATGTCACCGTGGGTAGCGCCGATAAGCTGCAGGCTTGCGTCGAGCTCGGTGCGGCTGGTGGCGGTAACCGTCATGAAGGCGAATTCGCCGAGCAGGTGCCCCAATGGACTGATGGCGCTGGGTTTGACGTAATTCTCGACCCAGTGGGTGCTGCCTATCTTGCAGCCAACCTCGCTAGCTTGCGCCAGGACGGTCGCTTGGTGGTGATTGGCTTGATGGGCGGCGTTAATGCTGAAGTTAACCTGGGTTTAATGATGATGAAGCGCCTGCGGGTGATCGGTTCAACCCTGCGAGCCCGGCCGGTTGCCAGCAAGGCTGCAGTCATGGATGCACTGCAGGAACGCGTCTGGCCAAAGATTGTGGCGGGAGAGATCGTTCCGGTGATCGATGAAGTGTTCCCCATTGGCGAGGTCGCCGCCGCGCATAAGCGCATGGTTGCTGACGCCAACGTCGGCAAACTGATTTTGCAAGTGCAGTAGCGCTCACAGCGGGGAGGCTGGTATGAACGCAACAGATATGTCTGGCAAAGCCAGAGCGGCGGCTATTTCCGCCCTCACTGCCAAGGGTCAACCTTACGAGCTGATAGAGATCGAGCAATACGGGTTTGCTCGCAAAGCCTTCGCCAACGCCCCGCAAACGCTGCGAGCGCTGTATGAACAGACCAGCAGCGATGCAACTTTTCTCGTATTCGATAACGAGCGCTACTCTTTCGCCGAGACGCTGCAGTCCGCGGCGCAGCTTGCCCAGGCGCTGATCGAAGACTACGGGGTGCAGCCAGGCGATCGGGTTGCCATCGCTATGCGCAACTACCCCGAGTGGGTCATGAGCTTCATGGCGGCGACCAGTATTGGTGCGATCGCGGTTGCCATGAATTCCTTATGGAAAGGTGAAGAGCTGGTCTATGGTCTGGTAGACAGTGGCGCCAAGGTTTGGATCGCCGATGAAGAACGGCTTGCTCAGCTCGCACCCCACGCCACTGAGGTTTCTTGTGCGAGCATTGCTGTGCGCTGCGCTCAGCCGGCAATGGCAGCCGCGCAGTGGCAGCAGGTTCTCGCTGGGCGCGAGGCCGACCAGCTGCCCCAGGTCGCCATAGATGCGGACGCCGACGCCATCATTTTCTACACCTCAGGATCAACCGGTCACCCAAAGGGGGTTGTCTCCTCCCATCGGGCGGTCATTACTGCACTGTTGTCTTGGGAGCTCGAAGGCCAGATTAATGCGGCGTTAACTGGGGTAGTGCCAGAGCCGCCTGCGCACCAGTTGGCCACTTTGTTGGGCGTACCGCTATTCCATGCCACCGGTTCCCACGCAGTGTTCCTGTCTTGCTACCGAGCCCAACGCAAAATGGTATGTATGTTCAAGTGGGATGTTGAGCGAGCTATGGCGCTTATCGAGAGGGAGAAAATTGTCACCTTCGTTGCCCCAGCGGCGATGACCGGAGATCTCGTAAACGCATCGAAGCACTCGAATTATGACCTCAGTTCGTTGCGGGCTGTTGGTGGCGGAGGTGCCCCCCGGGCTCCAGAGCAGGTGAAACGCATCGCCAGCAGCATCGCCAGCGCCATGCCTAACACCGGTTGGGGCATGACCGAGACCAATGCCATCGGCACCGGCATTGGTGGAGATGAGTACTTGGCCCATCCTGCCAGCTCCGGACGCTGCAGCGCTGTCACGCAGTTGCGAGTGGTGGATGAGCACGGTCAGGAACAACCGACGGGGCAGCGCGGTGAACTGCAAATCTGTGGAACTTCGTTGTTTCGCGGCTATTGGAACCGCCCAGAGGCCACCGCTGAAGTCTTGCTGAATGGTTGGCTAAAAACGGGGGACGTCGCCTACATCGACGCAGACGGCTACCTCTTCATTGTCGATCGAATCAAAGACTTGGTGATTCGAGGCGGTGAAAACATCGGTTGCGGCGAAGTCGAGGCGGCTTTGCTGGAGCACGAGAGGGTATTGGAAGTCGCCGTGTACGGCGTGCCAGATGAGCGCCTTGGCGAAGAGGTTGGAGCCACCGTTTACTGCGACGATACTGTAGCTGATCATGAGCTCCGGGAATTCTTGAAGACCCGAGTTGCGGCGTTCAAAATTCCGCGCTATTTGCAGATCGTAGCCGAGCCGCTGCCCCGAATTGCGTCGGGAAAGATCAATAAGCGGGCATTGCGCGGGGCCGCTCATGAAGCGCTAGCCGGATAGTCCGCGGCTGCTAGAGTTGATCTAGGTCCGCCAGTTGCTGCTCCAGCGCAGCCAACGAAGACGCAAGGTCTGCGGCTCGTCCACGTTCTTTCTCCACCACTTCCGCTGGCGCTTTGTCGATGAACTTGGCGTTGCTGAGTTTGCCGTTGACGCGTTTCACTTCGCCTTGTTGTCGGGCGATCTCTTTACTCAGACGGGCGCGCTCAGCGTTCACGTCGATCAATCCTTTTAGCGGCACCATGACCCGCAGTTCATCGATCAGCGCTAAGGCGCTGGGCGGCGCTAGAGCTCCAGGTTCGAGCCAGTCGATGGCCTCGACTTTGGCCAAACGCCGCAGAATGGTCCCGGTTTTTTCAGCATTGAGCCGGTCCTGGGTATTGCCGTCTTGAAGCAGTATCGAGATGGTTTGCCCTGGCTTGATGTTCGCTTCCCCGCGAATGTTGCGAATGCCATCCACCACTTGTTTCAGCCAATCGATGGCCGCAGTAGCTTCGCCATCGGCCGCAAAATCTGCGGTGAGGGGAAACGTCTGCAACATTAGCGTGGCGCCGCTCTGGCCAAGTCGGGGCGCGACCTCGCGCCATAGGCTTTCGGTGATGAATGGAACGATCGGGTGAGCGATCCGCAGCAGCACTTCCAGCGCGGTAAGCAGCGTGTGGCGGGTGCCTCGTTGGGCATCGGCGCTGGCATGCTCATCCCAGAGCATGGGTTTGGCGATTTCCAGGTACCAATCACAGTACTGGTGCCAAGCGAAATCGTAGACGGCGGCAGCATAGAGATCGAAGCGGTAGGTATCGACGGCTCGCTCGGTGCGTTCAACTAATTCCCGGAGTTGGGCGAGGATCCAGCGATCAGCCAAGGACAACGTTTTCGGCCCGTCAAGATCCAATGCCTCGGTGTTGCTGAGCACGAACCTGGAGGCGTTCCAAAGCTTGTTGCAGAAGTTTCGATAGCCGCCAACGCGCTGAGTGTCGAAACGTACATCGCGCCCGGGTGAAGCTAAGGCGGCGAAGGTAAAGCGCAACGCGTCTGTCCCATAGGCATCAATGCCGTCAGGAAACTCCTTGCGGGTGTTCTTCTCGATGCGCGGCGCCAGCTGTGGCTGGGTCAGGTTGCTGGTGCGTTTGGCCACCAGATCATCTGCTGAGATGCCATCCATGAAGTCCATGGGATCAAGGCCATTGCCCTTGGTTTTGGACATTTTGTTGCCATCGGCATCGCGAACCAGGCCGTGGATGTATACCTTGCGAAACGGCACTTCGCCGATGAATTTGAGCGACAGCATGATCATGCGCGCTACCCAAAAGAAAATGATGTCGTGGCCAGTAACTAGAACATCGGTTGGATGGTAGAGCTCTAGGTCTTCATCCTGCTCGGGCCAGCCCATGGTGGCAAAAGACCATAACGCCGAAGAGAACCAGGTTTCCAACACATCATCGTCTTGCCGCAGCTTGGTGCTGGCGGGTAGATTGTGCGCGCTGCGCACTGCGGCTTCACTGGCACCCACGTAGATATTATCCGCCTCGTCGTAGTAAGCGGGAATTCTATGGCCCCACCACTGCTGGCGAGAGATGCACCAGTCTTGGACGTTGCGCATCCAAGCGAAGTAGGTGTTCTCGTACTGCTTCGGGACGAACTCGATGTCGCCGTCCTCAACGGCTTTGATGGCCGGTGCAGCTAGCGGCTCGATCTTGACGAACCACTGATCTGTCAGCCATGGCTCGACCACGCTTCCGGAGCGATCGCCCCGCGGTACCATGAGCTTATGGTCATCGACCCCGTCCAGCAGACCGAGTGCGTCGAGATCAGCAACGATGCGTTTGCGCGCGGCGTAGCGCTCCAGTCCTCGGTAAGCGGCAGGCGCGTCGTCATTGATGCTGGCATCAGCGTTGAAGACGTTGATCAATGGGAGGTTGTGCCGGGCGCCGATCTCGTTGTCGTTGAAATCGTGCGCCGGTGTGATCTTCACACAGCCGGTGCCAAATTCCGGATCGACATAACTGTCGGCGATAATCGGAATGGGGCGATCAGCCAGGGGCAGCTGCACCTGTTTACCAACGAGGTGTTGATAGCGCAGATCATCAGGATGCACTGCTACCGCGCTGTCGCCGAGCATGGTTTCTGGGCGGGTTGTGGCCACGACGACGTAGTCGCGACCTTCGTGGTCTGTCGCATCGATGAGCGGGTAGCGAAAGTGCCACAGGTGGCCTTGCTCCTCGCTGTTCTCGACTTCTAGGTCAGAGATGGCAGTGCCGAGCTCCGGGTCCCAGTTGACCAAGCGTTTACCGCGGTAGATTAGGCCGTCTTGATGCAGGCGAATGAATACTTCGACAACAGCCTTAGAGAAACCCTCGTCCATAGTGAAGCGTTCGCGACTCCAGTCCAGAGAGGACCCCATCCGCCTCAGCGCTTTTGAAATATTGCCACCGGACTCTTGCTTCCACTGCCAGACCTCGTCAATGAACTTCTCGCGACCGAGCTCGTGCCGATTGATACCTTGTTGCTGTAGCTTGCGCTCGACCAGCATCTGCGTGGCGATACCGGCGTGGTCGGTGCCCATTTGCCAAAGCGTCCGGTGACCCTGCATGCGACGGATGCGGATCAAGGTGTCCATCAGCGTATGCTGAAACGCATGCCCCATGTGCAGGCTGCCGGTAACGTTCGGTGGCGGGATTACGATGCAAAATGGTGTGCCGTTGCCGGTAGGAGCGAAGTAGCCCGCGCTTTCCCATTCGCGATACAAATCTGCCTCGATCTGGTGCGGATCGAAATTCGCTTGCATGGTTCGGCTAATCCTTCGGCGGGCCGTCGGGGGACTTGGCGGCATTCTGGCCTTCGCCAAGCGCCTGTTTGACGCGGGCTTTGATTTCGTCGGACATGGCATCCAGAACCTGTGCTCGAAGGTCGTCGATGTGTTCGGTCAACATTTGCTGCAACCACTGGTAGATGGTGCCATCGATGCGTACGCGCAGAGCTTCATTCAACTCGTCGGTGTCCTCGGGCGACCAACGCTCAGCCTGGTCATCGATGGTATGGCGGGCATCTTCCAACAGGCCATCGGCTTTGTCCTTCCAGCCGTCGCCGAGCAGAGAGTCGAATACGTCGTCAGTAAGGATGCCAGGCATGGCATCGCTGTCGCCGCCAGCATCGTGCAGATCAACCACGTCGTCGAGCATGGGAACTTCTGCTTCTGCGTCCGCACCAGCTGGCTGAACCCCTTGCGCGGCGTCTTCGTCATCTAACAGCGTGCGGATGGACTCGAGATCATCCAGCAGCTCTTCTGATTCCTTTTCCGGGGGCTCTGCCATATCAGGCTTCCCAATCGTCCAGATCGTGGTGATGCAAAGGGTAACCCCGGTCGCGGTAGTGCTTGTAGCGATCACGTCCGCTTTTTTTGGTGCTATCGACGATGATTTCGGCAACCCGATCAAATCGGGCAAAGAAATCCGGGATTTGGGTATCTAGGTTGATTAGAAAGGCATCCGTGCGGGCCGGCGCATCGTGGCCGATGGTGATCGGTGCGCTTGAGGCAGCCTCTGTGCTCAGTGTCTCATGAGGTACGAAGCGCTGTTCTGGATATTCCCACAGCAGCTCATCAAAGGCGGCACTGTCTGCGGCGCTGCCCGTGTGCACGTGCACTGGCTTGCCGCTGCCGAGCGCCTTCAAGGCTAGGCGACATGCAAATCGGTGCATGGCGCTTATGTCTTGGTCTTTGAGCACATAAAAGTCGACGCGGGTCATATTGCCAGTCTAACCGTTTGCGCGATCTTTGATGAATGAGAACAACAGGTGTACTGGGCGCCCGGTGGCGCCTTTGCTGGCTCCCCCTTTGAACGCGCTGCCGGCGATGTCCAAGTGGGCCCAGGTGAGATCCTTGGTAAAACGGGCGAGGAAGCAAGCGGCGGTCACCGATCCGGCCTCTCGACCACCGACGTTCGCCATGTCGGCAAAATTGCTGCTGAGTTGCTTCTGGTAGTCCTCCCAAAGCGGCAATTGCCATGCGCGATCACCGCTGCGCTCACCAGCGCTTAGCAGTTCTTCGGCAAAGTCTTCATCGTTGGCATAAAGCCCGCTGGCGTGAGAACCCAAAGCAACGATCACGGCGCCGGTGAGGGTCGCAACGTCAACGACGGCGCTCGGTTTGAACTTTTTCACATAAGTCAGGGCATCGCACAGCACCAGCCGGCCTTCGGCGTCTGTGTTGAGAATTTCGACGCTTTGCCCCGACATGCTGGTCACGATGTCGCCGGGTCGTGAAGCCCGGCCGCTGGGCATGTTCTCTGCCGCAGCGACGATAGTAACGAGATTGATAGGCAGCTTAGCGTCGATCACTGCCTTGGTGGTGCCCAGTACTGAAGCTGCGCCGCACATGTCGAATTTCATTTCATCCATGGCTGGTGCCGGCTTGATGCTGATGCCGCCGGTATCAAAGGTAATGCCTTTGCCTACCAGCGCCACTGGCGCTTCGCCACGTTTGCCACCGCTGTACTGGATGATGATCATTTTGCCGGGGGTATCGCTACCTTGGGATACGGACATGAAAGCGCCCATGCCCAACTCGGTCATGCGCTTTTCATCCAACGCGCTGACTTTGACTTTGTCTGCACGCGCAAGGGCACGGGCCTGCTTTAGCAGATAGCTTGGATTGCAGACGTTCGGCGGCTCGTTGCCCAGATCTCGCGCGAAATCTAACCCTGCTCGCAGAGCATTGCCTTCGCGCACCGCCCGCTGAGTAACCTTCTCGCCACGTTTGTCGGTAAGCAGGTAGAGGCTGCGTAGCTGCGGGGACGCTTTGTTGTCTTTGCTCTTATAGCTGTCGTAGCTATAGAGCGCCTGTGACAACGCATACATGCCTGCAGTAGCCCGCCAGTGTAGATCGGTACCTTCTACCTTAGTGCTGCTGAGGTTCCACAGTGCGCTGCGCACCGGTAGGCTCTTCAGGCTAGCGGCAGCAGCGGCGCAGGCCTGGCGGAATTGCCGGGCGCTGACTTCCTGGTCTAAGCCGCCTATGACCATTGCTCTAGGTATGCGAACGGTGCCGGTGAAATGCACGATTGCCAGCTTACCCACTGCGTTTTTGAAATCAGCGGTTGCGGCGGTGAACACCTCCTCCTGCCCGAACGCCTTTGCCAGCTTACTGGCCGACTGTAGGGAGAGGATTGCAACTTCGGCCTTTTGCTGGGAAAGGGTGCCGGTCTTTGCGGAATACTTCATAATCAGCGATTCATTGTCGATAGCAGTGGTGAGCGGCATTCTAGTGGAATTCTGGGATCAAGTGTCCTTTCCAAAGCGATGAGTGTTGCTAGCCGTTACCTGAATCGAGAGCTGCTTAGCGTGTTCGGAATCGTCCTGCTGGTGCTGCTGTTGGTGGCAGTCGGCGGGCGATTTATCGGTTACCTGCAGGACGCTGCAGTGGGTCGCTACAATGCCTCCAGCTTATTCACCTTGTTGGGCTTGAGATTGCCCGAGATCGCGACCCTATTGCTGCCGTTCGCGTTGTTTCTCGCGGTACTCCTGACTTTGGGACGTTTCTATGCCGAGCAGGAAATGGCCGTGCTGTTGGGCGGGGGGGCAGGCCCTATCCGACTGCTACTGTGGCTATCACCGGTGATTTTATTGATCGCGCTGTTGGTGGGTTGGCTATCGCTCTATGTTACCCCTAGCAGCAACGCGCAATTGGCCGAACAGCTGGTGGCGGAGCGCCAGGATCGCGACTTTGCCAATCTCGCACCCGGCGTGTTCCATGTCTACGCACGCGGTGACCGGGTGTCTTATGCGGACGCGGTGAGCGACGATGACGAGCACCTACTAGAAGTCTTCCTAGGGGAACGGCAGGGTGGGTTGGCCTCAGTAACGGTGAGAGCCGAACGCGGTTCACAGTTTGTTGATGACAAGACTGGCAGCCGCTTCCTGCTATTAGAACAAGGCGCACGCTTCGAGGGGCAGATCGGCCAACGAGATTATCGTGTGGTTGCCTTCGAACGCATGGGGCAGCGTATTGAGGTTGACGTTGCCTCAGCCACACGGCAGGAGTTGACTGCGCTACCCAGCGCTACCTTGCAGACACTGCGTACCCCTGAAGCACTTGCAGAGCTCGGTTGGCGACAATCATTACCCCTGTTGACGTTGCTGACTGCCACCCTGGCTCTTGGCCTGGCGCGGGTGAAGCCGCGACAAGGCCGATTTGCGCGCATGCTGCCCGGGCTCGGGGTGTTTCTACTGTACTATCTTGGCCTTACGCTGGTGCAAAACCAGATGCTCGAAGGTGGCTGGCCCAGTGCGCTCGGCTATTGGCCGGTACATGGATTGTTTGCGCTGCTTGCATTCTATTGGCTAACTCGGGTCGGTCACCCTCAGCGCACATGATGGGAAGCGCTGCTTTCGGTCGCGCTGATCGGCACATTGCCGGCGCCGTGCTCGGCGCAACCGCGGTGGTGTTGTTGGCGATGGCTCTGTTAATGACGCTGTTTGCGCTGTTAGACGAGTTACAGGAAAGCGCAGACGGCTATGGTTTTGTTGAAGCGCTGTGGTACTGCGGCTTGACCCTGCCACGGCGGATCTACGAAGTGTTGCCGTATGCCGTGTTTCTCGGTGCCTTGATTGGACTGGGTAGCCTCGCCAATCACCGCGAGCTGGTCGCTCTACGAGCCGCCGGCATGTCGCCATGGCGCATTTTTCGCGGTGTGGCTCTAGGTACCTTGCTGTTTATGGGAGCAGGCTTATGGCTTGGAGAAGTCACGGCTCCCAGTGGCGAAGCGCGGGCTGAAGTCTATAAGCAACAGATCGAGCAATCGTCCGTCAGCCTTTCCTTTACCGGTGGCTACTGGTACCGAGAAGGTCCGTTGTATATGAACGTCGAGGGCCTGAGCCCGAGCGGTGAGCTTTTGGGAGTGCGGCAATACCACTACGACGGCACTAACAAGTTGCAGGTTGCCCGTTATGCCGAGCGAGCCATTTACGATGCCCAAGCGCGCGGCTGGCGCCTGTTTGAGGTGCAGGAGACTCGCTTCGGTAGCGAAAAGGTGGCAACTCATCTGGCTGACGAATGGATCTGGCATGGACAGGCCACGCCCAGGTTGCTCAGTGCCAGCGTGTTGCTGGAACCGCGCAAGCTGTCGATCAGCGACTTGCGTTATCAAGTGGCTTATATGGAGCGGGAAGGATTAGGATCTGGGCGTTACCAGGTGTCCTTCTGGAGTAAGGTCATGCAACCACTGGCAGTGCTTGGCCTGGCGCTGCTGTCCCTGGCGTTCGTGCTCGGACCACTACGGGAAGTGAGTATTGGCGTGCGCTTGTCGGTGGGGGTGCTGGCAGGATTGGCGTTTAAGTATCTGCAGGATCTGTTTGCGCCGATGAGCCTGGTGTATGACTTGCCATCTTGGCTGGCTGTGCTGATTCCGATTGTCGTGTGTTGGGTTGTCAGCGCGGTGGCGATTAGGGCGGCTGCCTAGTTTTCAGTCGAGTGCCCCTTGTATTCAGGATCGTGGTAGATGCGCGTAGAGGAAAACAAGTCAGCCCAGGTGCGCTGTTCGACATCGATCCAGCGCCATAGGTAACCCAGTCCGAAGCAGGCTATGCCCAGACCAGCGCCGATGAACCGATACGTCGCTTGATTGAGCGTGACACGAGGTCCTGCGCAATCTATACACAGCCGCCAGGACAACATACCCAACGTGCGTCGACGGCGAATCCAAGAGAACGCAAAGTAGCCGTAGAGCTCGAGAAACAACAGCGTTTGCACCAGTGCGCCAAAGACCGCATCGCCGCTGTTGGCGATGACTAGTAGCAGCAGGGTAACCATCCAAATGCCCAGCACTGGCAGACAGTCGTAGATCATGGCCGCCAGCAAGCGGCCAAATGGCGCTGGGCGAGCGCTATCGCTGAGGATCATGGTGCGCTCAAAATCGCGCTTTGTGATCTTTGATCCTAACCTCGCGACCGCAAAACTCTGACTCGGTCATAGCAATCAGCGTGTCTCGGTCTTCTGTGGTGGCCCAGGCGCGAGCCCCGTCCGGCAGGCGACAGGCGACGATGGCTTGATTGACGTCTGTTGGACCGTACATCACCGCATAGCTTTCTACGCTCGCAGGGCCTGAGTAGCTCATGTCCAGTTTTCGCTTAGGCAGTAGGTCGACCTGAGCCTGCAAGTCTTGGTGTTGAAATGGTTGGGCTGGCGGCTCGGTGCTGTATACCCCAAACGCGTGCTTCGTCAGGAAGCCGCCGTTCGCAGTCACTAAGCCTTTGCTACCCGGTTGCGCACGTAGCAGGTCAGCGCTGCGGGCAATGGCATGCATGACATAGTTGTTCAATGGCCCACCGGCAAAAGTCAGGCCGCCGGTGACGGTCAGCGGTTTGTTCTGATCGAGGCCCAGCGCTCTCGCCGCAACCTGCACTGCTACAGGAAAACAGCTATACACGTCCACCATGTCTAGATCTGCGGGACCCAGGTTAGCAAGCTCCAGCGCACGGTTTCCTGCTAAGCGGATGGCGGGGGAGTCGTACAACGTGTCTCGCTCGGACACGTACAGATGATCGTGGGCATCGGTTCCGACGTATGGATAGACCCACTTATCTTGAGGAACGCCGAGCGCGCGCGCTTTGCTTGTGCTACACAAGATTAGCGCAGCGCCTTGATCTACGTTGCTGTTGGAGTTCATGAACTTGGGGTAGGGGTAAGAGATTGGTCGGTTTTTCGCGCTGGGAGTGCGAATCTGCTCTGCCGTTAAAGCCTCGCGAATCCAGGCGTGAGGGTTGTTTGCGGCAACTGCGGAGAACCCGGCCCAGAGCTGCGAAACTCGTGCCAGGTGTTCCTCGACGCCTTCTCCAAGATGGTGCCGCAAGGCGATTTCGAAAAGTGGGTACACCTGAATGGGATCGTTGATACCTGCGGCCTTTTCGGCATCGCTGCGCATGGGTTGGATCTTGCCGATCATCCGATCCGGCGTGCCCGGTAGGGTTTGCCAATCGAGATCGATGCCCGCGCGTCGCGCTTTCGCCTGACTGTTGCCACATTCGGCCCCAGTCAAAACAATCACAGAATGCTTGCCTGCCTGGATGTCGAGGCAGGATTGGTTAACGGTGGATTGAACGTAGTTGCCGCCAAAGGGGGTCAATGCCGATTCGGCGTGACCAACACCGATGGCTTCGGCCACCGCAGCCGCCGGGTTCTTGTATGGCCAGACCCCTCGAACAACACGCACCGAGGTTGCGGCGTCGAGCACTTTGGTTGCCCCGGTATCCGCGGCGGCAGCATTAACCGCATCGAGCATCAGCTCGAATGGCTCTTTGCCAGTGCCTGCCTCATCGATGCGTTGCTCGATTTGAGCGACGCCAATCAGTACTGGGACCTCGCTCATTCGTTCAAACTCGCGAAGCCTTTGCCTTCGGCTACCAGCCGTTCGAGTAGGGGCGCAGGTTCCCAAGCTGCACCGCCATAGGTTTCCTGAAAGCGCTTGATGTCAGCGAGCACGTTGTCCAAGCCCTGCTGTTCGGCCCAAAACATCGGTCCGCCAGTCACCTCCGGGAAGCCATAGCCGTTCAGGTAAACGATGTCGATGTCTACCGCGCGGATGGCGATGCCCTCTTCTAATAGGCGGCAGCCTTCATTGATCAACGGATACAGACAGCGTTTGAGCACTTCATCATCGTTGATCTCCCCACGCTCGATGCCAAGCTCAGCCGATGTCTGCTCGACCATCGCCACCACTTCAGGATCCGGTTGCCCAGCCCGGCTGCCTTCCGGATAGATGTAGTAGCCACGTCCGTTCTTTTGCCCAAAGCGTTCGAGTTCGCAGAGCTTGTCTGCGACCCGAGCAGTAATCGGCACGTCTGCAGGCTGAACTTTGGCGAGCTTGCGGGCGCGCCAGCCGAGGTCCAGCCCCACCAGATCTGCCATCTGGAAGGGACCCATGGGCATTCCAAACTTATTCATTACCGAATCTACCTGGTAGGGCGTTGCGCCTTGCAGAATGATTTCGCCAGCTTGCCGGGTGTATTGCCCGAGCATGCGATTGCCTATAAAGCCTGGCGCGTTGCCTGACAGCACGGCGACCTTTTTCATGCGCTTACCCAGCTGCATAGCTGTGGCGATTACGTCTTTGTCGGTGTTGGTGCCGCGCACCACCTCCAACAGCCGCATGACATTCGCTGGGCTGAAGAAGTGCATACCGATAACGTCGCCGGGTCGACTGGTGGCTTGCGCCATCTTGTCGATATCGAGGCCGGAGGTGTTGCTCGCTAAAATCGCACCGGGTTTGGCGGCGTCGTCGATTTTCTTGAAGGTCTCTACTTTGACATCAATGTTCTCGTAGATCGCCTCAATGACCACGTCGGCATCCTTAAGGTCGGCGTATTCAGTGGTGCCAGTAAACAGTTGCATGCGAGCATCAACTTCAGCTTCGCTCATGCGACCGCGTTTGACTTGAATGTCATAGTTGCGCTTGATCACTCCCAGGCCACGTTCCAGTGCTTCGGCGTTCATTTCCACAATGGTGACGGGAATGCCAACGTTGGCCAAGCTCATAGAAATGCCGCCGCCCATAGTGCCGCAACCGATGACACCGGCGCTGGCTATCTTGCGAACGGGCGTATCTTTCGGTACATCCGGTATCTTGGCTACCTCACGCTCGCCGAAGAACACGTGAATTAGTGCTTCCCGCTGAGGATGCTTCAGGCACTGGCTGAAGCGCTCTTGTTCAACGGCCATGCCGGCGTCGAAATCTCCTTCGTTCACCGCCGCTTCGACACACTGAATGATCATTTCTGGAGCAAATCGACCGCGCATGCGCCGGGCTGCGAGTTTTCGAGCCTCGGCAAAGATCTCGGGGTTGCCGCGATCGGCTTCGACCTGTGCCGTCTCGTTGCGAATCTTGCGCAGAGGACTGCCCTTGGCGATGAGATCCTGGGCGAAGACCATGGCGCCTTCCACGATGTCGCCTTCAATTACTTCGTCGACGATTCCCAATTCCTTGGCCTGTGGGGCTATGGCCGGATCGCCGGAGAGGATGAACTGCAGAGCTTTCTCGGCGCCCACGAGTCGCGGTAGGCGCTGGGTGCCACCGGCACCAGGCAACAATCCGAGCTTTACTTCGGGCAGACCAACCGGTGCCGTCGGCGCAGCAACGCGATAATCGCAGCACAGCGCCACTTCCAAACCGCCACCAAACGCGGTGCCATTTAGTGCAGCTACGATTGGCTTGCTGCTTTGCTCCATCATCGTCAGGCAATCGTGCAGGCCTGGACCTTTAGCAGCACCGCCGAATTCGGAAATGTCAGCGCCAGCGATGAACGCACGGCCGGCGCCGGTAAGAACGATCGCTTTGATGGCATCGTCTGCTAACGCCTTGCTGAAGCCGTCGTGCAGTCCCTGGCGCACACCGCTGGAGAGCGGATTTACGGGTGGGTTGTCCACCGTTAGGAGTGCGATGTTCCCCCGTGATTCATAGTGCACTGTGCCTTTCATAGCGATCCCCGAATTTAGTGAGGGCGAAGTATGGCGAAGAAGCCCGGTGAACCTCAAATTTTTGTTCAGGAATCGGACAGATTGGGTTCAGGCGGGATTCAAGCCCTCAAGCTAAAGTGGGCTCACGTTCGTTGAAGTAGGAGATGAACATGACGCATCTAAATCACAATCCCTCGCCCCAGATTGCTAAGGCTGGCAGGCGCGGCCTAATGGGCGCAGCTGTGCTAGCGTTTGGGCTAGTTACACCCTTTGCAGCGAATGCCGGTCACGATGATCGTGCAAGGCTGTCTGTGGACGTCGCCGTTACTCCAGTGTCACAGCATCTGCGCCATGTCGCGCATCGTGACAAGTACGATCGTTATCGCTCGGATCGTCATGATCATCGTTACAATCGCAAGAAAGATCGTCGGAGTCGCTATTTTGTGCGGCCCTACGAGCCGCTAAACTTTAAGCACTGGTGGCGGGTTGAACGCCGTTTGCAGCACTATACGCCGCATCTCGGCCACTTGAATCGCTATGAGCGACGCCAAGTGCTCGGCCATAGTTACGATCGCTACCTGCGAGACCATAGGCGTTGGAGTCGTCGGGCAGAGCGTCGGTATGTTCGCAATCATCGCTTCTCGCGACATGCGCATCATAGCGTTCGCTCTTGTGATGACCCCGGTCATCGACACGATCGCCGTTATCGCTGGTAAGTAGACTAGGACAGCGTTCCCAGTCACGATAAAAATGGCGGGCCCAAGGGCCCGCTTTTTTGTGCGCGAGTTGTTATGCCAAGGGTAAGAGAATGCGAAAGCAGGTTTGCTGGTCGCGATCGTTGGCCTCTCTTAGGAAAAGTGCCCCTTGCATCTGTTCGATCAGTTTGCGGGCGATGGTCAGTCCCAGGCCGGTGCCACCGGAGTCGCGACGAGTAGTGAAGAACGGTTCGAAGACGTGTTCACGGTTGCCGTGAGAGATGCCGCTACCGTTGTCGCTAACATCGATTTGCACGCTGTCTGGTAGTACTGCGGTGGAGATCTGCAGGCTGCTGGCCTGGTGCTTTACCGCGTTGTCTAACAGGCATTCCAGCACGCCCGTGAGCGCATCGGCGGAACCTCGAACACCTGGCAGACGGTCAGCGGATTGCCAGGAGACTTGTAGATCGTCGCTTGCAGCATCGCTAACGAATGCCTGAATTGCAGTCGCGGGCTCGAACTGCTCGCCACCGAGCGTAGGTACAACCTCCGCGCGAGTAAGATCCAGCAAGCGTTGGGTTAGCCGTTGCAAGCGCTCATTGTCGGCTTCGATGTTCTCCAGAAATTTCAGACGTTGGGTCTCGCTCATGTCATCGCCGTGATCGCGTAGCACTTCTACCGCGCCGCGAATGCTGGTGATGGGGGTTTTGAATTCATGGGAGACGTGGCGCGCGAACTCTTGCAAAGCTGCTGCTCGTTGCTCCAGACGCTCGGTCATAGCAATGATGCTCTCTTGCAGCTTGGCGATTTCATGGGTGCGCGCATTGATCAATGGCTCCAGCTTGGTGCTCTTACCGGCGGCGATGCTTTCGGCCCGATTTGCCAGGTGGGTGATTGGTCGGGTGACAAGTCGGCTGGCGAACAGCGAAACCAGCCAGGCGAGCAGCAGCAATGCGATCAACGCCTGGGCCAGGAGCCAACGTTTGGCATACAACGCCTGAACAATATTGGGAGGCGTGCGCGACAACAGCACCGAACCGATATTGCGCTGATGTAGCACGATGGGGGTGGCAACAAACACTCGGATACCCGTCGTTCGGCTCAGACTGTCTAACCCCTGGGTGTCGGTGCGGTCTTCGCGACGGCGCAGACTGCTAGCGTACTGGCCACCTAAGGCTTGTTGTACTTCTGCCGCAGTCGCAATCGACAAGCCACTGTCGTCACCTGTGCTGGCGACAATCACACCCCAGGGATCGGTTACCCGAATCCCTGCCAAGGTTACAGCCTGCGCATCTTTAAGCATCGGGATCAGGCGGTTGCCAATGCCCTGAGCGAGCGGGTCTGGAGACTGTACCGAGCGGCCATCAGGAAAGGGCTCTACTACCGGAGAGTCGGCAAGATCCAGCTCGGCCGGGTGAGGCCGCCAAACTGAAGCAGCGCCGAAGCGGCTTTCGCCAGGTAGCTCGCGACTGGCTAACGGCCAGGTTTGCGGTGCTGCTTCCAGGAGCAGTGAGCGGTACACGGCGCTGATGAAGGCGCCTTGGGCAATCAATGCGGATTCGGTTTGTCGAACCAGCGCGCTTTCGTACAAGCGCATTACCTGAATACCCGCCAGCGGTAAGCTCAGCAGTATTACATTCGAGAGAATGAGCAGCGTTCGCAGACGCGGTTTTGGCAATTGGCGAGCGGCAGGCAAGCGTCCCGCCCGTTAGTCGGTTTGGAGGCGGTAGCCCACGCCGTGGACCGTCTTGATGCCGGGTGCGCCAGCCTGATTCAGTTTGTCCCGCAGCCGGCGAATGTGACTGTCGATGGTGCGGTCGCTGACGATGCGGCGGGTATCGTAGGCACCTTGCATTAGGCGATCGCGAGTCAGCACTTTGTCGGCGTGCCGGGCAAGAGTTGCCAGCATGCAAAACTCGGTATGGGTCAGGCCGAGAGAACTACCAGCAAAGTCGGCTTCGAAGGTGTCCGTGTTAATGGTTAGTTGACCTACGCGGATGCTGGCTGGTGCCTCCGCACGATCCTGTTCCACTCTGCGCAGGTTGGCCTTCACTCGCGCCACAAGTTCTCTCGGTGAGAACGGCTTCACCAGGTAGTCGTCGCCACCCATCTCAAGACCAACGATTCGGTCGACCTCTTCGTCTTTTGACGACAAGAAGACGATGGGGACCGAGGAGTGACTGCGTAGCTGGTTGCACACCGACAATCCATCGGCCTCTGGCATCAATACGTCGAGCACGATCAGGTCTGGGCGGTGTCGGTCGTGCTGGCTCAAGGCTGCACGACCGTCTGCGGCTTCCAGCGTCTTAAACCCGGCGCGCTCTAAGGCGAAGCAAACTACTTCGCGAATATGTGGATCGTCGTCGGCAACAAGAATCGTTTGCATGGCCGCAGTATACCAAGCTTCCTTGCAGCACGGACTTGCGCCGGGTCGACTGCACTGGGATTGCACAATTTGCCGCTCGATCTGCGCGATCACGGGGCCGCATCGGCATCTTCGCTTGGCAACATGCTAGCCATGAAAGCGTCTCTTCGCTCCTTTTTGCCCGCGCTGTGCCTGTTGCTACTGGGTACGCAGCCACTGTTGTGGCTGGCATCGACCTGGCATGCGCCTGGCTACGAGGGTGTTGGGCTGTGGGCTTTCTTGTTAGTGGTGGCTTTACTGCTGTACGCAGTAACTTCGGGCCCCCCCAGCGGGCTTGGGGTGGCGGACAAAAATCGTCATAGCATGCTGAGCGGGCTTTTGCTGTTAAGCCTTGGTGTGCGAGTGCTCGGGGCGCTGACCGGCGTTAACCTCGTCAGCGCTGGAGTCTTGGCGTTGGATTGTTACGTTCTGGCGCGCTGGCTTGAAACTGATCGTCGCCCTGTGTCGATTGCGCCGGCTTGGCTGGCGGTGGTGTTCTGCTTTTGCCTGCCGGTGGAGCCCCTGCTGCAGCGGACCTTGGGTTTTGCGCTGCAGCAGGGGAGCGCGCTGTTGGCTTGTGGTGCACTAAAAGGCTTGGGCATGAGTGTTGAGTGCGCTGGCGTGCGCATGCAGCTCAACGGTGTCGATCTGCTGGTCGACTTGCCTTGTTCCGGAGCGCGCTTAGCAAGCCTCGGTGGGCTTGTCTTCGCTACCCTGGCCGCGCTTACACAACCCCGCTGGCGAGACAGCTGCGTGGGTCTTTGTTGGCTACTGGTGCTAGTCGCCTTTGCTAATACGTTGCGGATTGTCGTGCTGGCTTTGGGCATCGCTTTTCCGGCTGCGGTTGCCGTAGATCTGATGGCGCAGCCCTGGCACGAGCTAGTGGGGCTCGGGGCGTTGGCATTGCTTGCGCTAGGTCTGGCTTGCTGGTCGCAGCGTTTACCTGTGGCGGCAACCAGTGGCGAGCGAGGGTCTGCGGATTTAGGACCGAAGGAGTCTTGGCGCTTGGATCGTTGGGCGCCACAGGCAGTATTGCTGGTAAGCCTCGCTTTGCCCTGGCTGGGTGCCAGCGCAGCAGATATGCCAGCCCAACCAACGACGAGCATCGACGCCCCTGGGTATTTGGGCGGCCATCCTCGCGAAGCACAGCGCTTAGGTTCGCTGGAGCAGCGCTACTTTGAGCGCTATGGAGCGCTGGCCAGTCGTAACAGCTACGGGCCTCACGGCCTGTATCTGGTCCGCACCAACGCGCCGCTGCGACACCTGCATGCGCCAGAAATTTGTTTGCGCGGCCTTGGCCACAAGGTGCGCTTCTTAGGCACTCGCTATGACGGTGTGCCCAGTTCTGTTTTCGAATCCACCGACCCACAAGGGCGCCGTTACCAGGTGTGGGTGAGTTATCGCTCCGAGACCGGAGAGCTAGCCAGCAGCATTGCTGAAGTCATATGGCGCTGGGCCCGGGCGCCGCGACAGCACTGGACCATGATTCAACGGATATCACCGGCCGATGCACCTTCCATCGAATTCGAGAGCGCGGTTCGCCGCGCGTTCAATCTTCATTCCAATTCGCAGCCGATGCTGTAAGGAGTCAATGTGTTAGATCTGCGAGCCGTCTCCCGGCTGTATCCCCGTCGTCCGTTCATAACATTGTTAACTGTGCTGATTGCTCTGGCAGCTGGCCTGTTGTCACATCGACTACATGCTGACTTGCCAAACACTGTGCTCAGTCCCATTGACAATTCCCAAGACGAGATCAGTGGCTATTTGGAAGCCATGGTCAACGAAGAGCGGGTGTTGCTGCCAGCCCTGAAGGTGGATTATCAGGTCGCGGTGCATGGGGACTTGGCGCAAGTCAAAGTAGTGCAGACCTTTGCTAACCCGTTACGGGTGGCCATTACCCCGCGCTATCTTTTCCCGTTGCACGAGGATGCGGCGGTAAGCTCATTGCTCATGCACGTTGGTGATGAAGTGGTTGTCGGTGAATTTCAGCGGCGCAAACGGGCACAGCAAACTTTTGCTGCGGCTCAGGCTGCTGGCAAAGTTGCTGCAATCGTCAATCAACAGCGTCCGAACATGTTCACACAGCGGATCGCCAACCTGATGCCAAGCGCCCAGGTGCGGGTTGAGCTCGGCTATACCCAGCGCCTACGCAAACAGGATGGCGAGTATGAGTTGGTGCTGCCGTTAGTTGTCGGTCCACGGTTTAACCCACCCGGCGCGAGAGGTTTGAACAAGGCGGTGCCATACGCGCCGGTTGCGGGTCTGACACTGCCGGAGACTTTGACCGAAGAGCGGGTCGGTCTGGCCGTAGTGCTTGAAGCGCCGGTGCCGGTACTGGCGGTCAGCAGTCGCTCCCATGGGTTGTCTGTTACTCGTAAGTCGCCACAACGGCTGGCGGTGGGTTTTGCCGAAGACCGGGTGGTGGACAACCGTGATTTTGTACTACGTTATCGATTGGGCGGGGATTCAGTCTCAGCGGGTGTTCTCAGTCACTGGCAGTCCCCCCAAAGTGATGTCGAATCTGATCGGCAGGGCGGCGGTTACTTTAGCTTGCTGATCGAGCCGCCCGCGGATTTGCGCTCTGAACAAGTTTTGCCCCGTGAAATGGTATTTCTGCTGGATTGCAGCGGTTCCATGAGTGGCTTACCTATGGCAGCAAGCAAGGCTTTCATGCGTAAGGCGCTAGAGGGACTGGGCAGCAAAGACCGGTTCCGCATTATTCGCTTCAGCGATAGCGCCACCGAGTTCGCAGACTCGCCATTAGCGGCGACCCCAGCCAATATTGCTGCCGGCCTTGCTTACACCGATCAGCTGCGCGGCGGTGGCGGCACGGTAATGACCTCTGGAATCTACAAAGCCCTGTCTGCTCCAGCGCAAGCAGGGGTTGTGCGCAGCGTCGTGTTTTTGACTGACGGTTACATTGGCAACGAAGTGGAAGTGCTGCGTCTTGTGCGCAATGAGCTAGGCGCGGCGCGATTGTATGCGTTGGGCGTGGGTACCGGAGTCAATCGCTATTTGCTGGAAGCGCTGGCGAAAGTTGGTCGTGGTTTCGTGCGCTATATGGATCCCACCGAAGATCTGGACGAAGTGGCGCAAACGCTTGCCATGCGTTTGGCGCAACCGGTCCTGACGGATCTGCAGATTGATTGGGGCGACTTGCCAGTGACTGATCTAACGCCAGTGCAGTTGCCTGATTTGTTCGCTGGAGAGTCGTTGCAAGTGCAAGGGCGATTCACATCACCCGCACAAGGCCAGGTGCTCTTGAGTGGGCTCGCCAGTGCCGGGCGGGTTAGTAAACCGTTGTGGGTTGAGCTCAGCGAACGCGCACAACGGCCGCCAGTGCGCTCGGTATGGGCCCGCGCACAGGTCGCTGAGCACATGCAACAGCTACTGGCGCCCCAGGCCGTTCGATTCGAGCAGCGTAGTGACGCCGACGTTCAAGAGCTGGTTACGCGTCTCGGCGAAGACTACGGACTAATGACCCGCTGGACTTCGTTGGTCGCTGTCTCTAGCAAGGTCTACCAAAACGATCCGAGCCGAACTCAAGCGGCACCTGTTGCACTGTCAAAGGTCGCCGGTGTGACGGGCGCAGCCTACGGCGAGACCCAAGCCCAGAACTGGCCGGCCTTCAGCGGTGCGGGGACCCCAGAACCTTCTATCTGGGCTGCGCTACTGGGGCTTGTTGGGCTGGCGTGGTTGAGCCGGCAGAAGTCTTTCTGGCGCCGTGTGGGGAGTTAAAACCCTCAGTCCCGGCGCATAATTGCAAGTCCGCCAAGCCGCAGTAGAATAGAGCGGTCCATTGCTTTCGAGGGTTCCCATGCCTGCATTGCAGCATCCGTTGTCTGGCGCGATCTATCGGCTTCGCAGCGATGGCTTAGTGGACGTTGAGAACAACGGCTTGTGCGGGGTTTTCAACTCGGACGGACGCCACCATTCTGGGGAACTGACCTACGCGGATCCACACATGCTGTTGTGGCTGGCGGGTCCGCAGTTGTCCGGTGCGGCAACATTCAATCGCCGCTTGAAGAAAGCCACAGGCGCCGAATAAACCCATCCAGTCAGAGGTTCTGCCCATGAGTGCCAAGTCGGTCCCAGCTCAATCCAGTGGTATTACCTACCAGGAGTTGATAGCCAGTGATGTGGTACCGCCACCAACAACGTTAACGTTGACCAATCGTTTTGAGTCGCCCTTGGTGTCGGTGCCTGTCGAGCGCTATACCACCCAAGCGTTTCACGAGCTAGAAATGAAAAACCTCTGGGGCAAGGTTTGGCAGATGGCCTGTCGGGAAGAAGAGATACCGGAAGTTGGGAACTATATAGTTTACGAGATCGGTTCTCATTCCATCATTGTGGTGCGAACCAAAGATGGCATTCGCGCACACCACAATGTTTGCCGGCACCGTGGACGCAAGCTTTGCGATGCTGACGGTCACGCTTCCAGCTTCATCTGTCCGTTCCACGGTTTCAGTTGGCACACGGATGGCACATTGCGTGGGGTAACCTCTGAATGGGATTTCCCCCAGATCGATAAAGATGACTTTGACTTGACGCCTGTTCAAGCCGACACCTGGGGCGGCTGGGTGTTCATAAACATGGACATGAAGGCCAGTTCGCTAGCGGAGCATCTTGGTGTGCTACCTGAGCACTTTGCCGTTTGGGAGCCGCAAAACAAGTACGTTGAAGCGCACGTCGCGAAGATCATGCCTTGCAACTGGAAGCTGGTGCAAGAAGCCTTCAGCGAAGCTTTCCATGTAATTGCGACTCACCCGCAAATTCTCGCGGGTACTGGTGATGAAAACTCCCAGTACGACGCCTGGGGCAACGTTTCTCGGGCGATCACCCCGAACGGTACGCCGAGCCCGCACCTGCGCTTCAAGCCCAGTGAGCAACAATTGCTTGATGCAGTGTTGATGAAAGATCTGGATTCGCCGTCGGCCATGGAAGTGCCGGAAGGGAGCACCGCGCGGGCGGTATTGGCGGCGACCGCCCGGGCCAGTGTACAGGCGGCTGTGGGTGACGGAGCGTCGCTGTCGGATGCGTGTTTGAACGACAGCATCTACTACACTGTGTTTCCAAATTTTCATCCCTGGGGCGGCTTTAGTCGAATCGTCTATCGATTCCGGCCTTACAAGAACTTCTACAACCAGTCGGTAATGGAGTGCTACTACCTCAGTCCCTTCGTTGGCGAGCGGCCAGCCCCGGCCAAGACTCACTGGTTAAGCGTTGATCAAGACTGGACTGAAGCACCAGAGCTCGGCATGTTGGCGAAAGTGTTCCAGCAAGATTCGTTCAACCTGCCCCGGGTACAAGAAGGATTAGAGGCTGCCCAGTTCGATGAGGTGGTGTTTGCCAACTATCAAGAAACCAAACTGCGCCATTTCCACCAGACCCTGGAACGATATTTATAACCCCAATGCACCATACCGCCCGAGAGCTCGCTGACCTGGAATCCATTCGCAACGCCGTGTTGCGCTACTGTCGTGGTGTCGATCGGCTCGACCCAGAATTGATGAAGTCCGCCTATTGGCCGGAGGCGAGCGACGATCATGGGGTGTTTGTCGGCAATGCCATGGAGTTTGTCGATCACTGTATGGTCAGCCACCTGCGCTGGCGGGCGACCAGTCACTGCGTGTTCAATCACAGCATCACCCTGGATATGGACGAATTCCACGCACGAGGAGAGGTGTACAACGTCACTTACCTATTCCACAAGGGTAGCCAAGGCATGGACACCTGGCACGGTCGCTACCTGGACTGCTATGAAAAACGCGGCGATGAATGGCGCATTATAGAGCGCGTTTGTGTACACGAAGGCAGCTACAGCCAGGCGATCCAACCCATGGACATTGACTCTGGCAGCTTCCGTCAAGGCGATCTAGACCGTGGTGTTAAGGACACGGGCTTAGGTCCTTAGGTCATGCCCTCGATTCGAATTTTTTCCTACCTGCCAAACCCGCGGGTTTGGAAAGCAACCATTGCCGCTAGATTGCTAGGCGTTGAGCTGGAAGTGCTTGGCAGTACTCCAAAGGAGCTGGGTGACTGGCTTTGGGACGTCGAGCCGAGGCCGCTAGAGGCCCACGAGCGCGGTGCGGACAGCCCGTATGCTCGATCTGCACGCCGCGGTTTCAGTGCCACGTTGTACAAAACCGATGCCTTTCTCCGAGCCCATCCGTTCGGCACGGTTCCGGCTGCGTTCGTTGGCGACGAAGCGGTTGGCGTTTTCGAATCCAACAGCATTTTGCGCGCCGTTGCCCGCATGCATAGCGGTACCGATGGGCTCTATGGCGCGAACGCGCAGCTCGCCAGCCGCATCGATAGTTTTCTCGATGCAGATCTGGTGTTTGCCCGAGAAGCCCAGGAGTACCTGCTGGCATTGCAGAACGGCAGCTGTAGCGCGGAAGGCTACGCGCGCATGGCCGCTGCTGCGGAGTTTTTCTTTTCAGGGCTCGAGCAGGCACTGGCTAGCAGTGAGCAGTATCTAGTAGGACAAACGCTGTCTATTGCCGATATCGCTGTAATCTGCGACCTGGCGCAATTTCGCCGAGAGCAGTTGATGCCGCGTGAGTCACAGCAGCCGGCGCTGTCTGGCGCCCAGTGGCAGGCTTCTTATCCACGGCTGCACACCTACTTCCAGCGCTTGGTCCAAGTGCCCGAGCTCGCAGAAGACCTTGGATCCTATCTCGACGACTTTGAGCAGCGGCTCGCACGCTTGAACGCTAAGAGCTGAGTTCTAGTCGTCCTCGTCCTCGTCATCCTCATCATCGTCGTCATAGTCATCATCGTCGTCGCCCAGTGCGTCGGCAACGAGTCGCTGTTTTGCCAGCTCCAAAGTGCCGATGAGTTCGACGTAGCTGGCCTCAGTTTCGTCCAGCAGATCTTCAAACCGGGAAGTGAACTCAACGATATCGATGGGCATGACGATTACTCTATGGGGTGGATAGGGCGGCAACCAAAGGCGCGCAGTGTACGGGATTTTTTGCCGCAGAGAAGAGGTTACGGTCCTAACTCAGATCTACACTCGGCATCTGTTGAAGCGCAAACAGCGGATCCTTTTGGATGACCCCTTCGTGAGTCGCGATGCTGTCTTTGACTGCACTTACCTCGGCAAAGGAAGCAATGTGGAAAAGTGCGTCACCGGCATTTACCAAAGGTAGGTTGTTCATGCCGATGACAATGCCCTCGACGCCGCTATTAACCGCTACTTCGCCAGAATTGAAAGGGGAAGAGATCGCGCCCAGCGGTTGATCTACGGTCACTCGACTGCCGAGGGCGACAAACGGTCTGAACATGCCGTTGGTATTGGCTCGATACCAACGGGTCTTGCTGGCTACGAAGGCGTCTGCTTGGCCGATTCTCTCCGCCTTGGCTTCGAGCATGCCTAGTGTGGTCATGAAATTCAGAATGCCGCGTACCCCAGTGACGATAGCCCGCTCGCAAAGGCGCAGCGCCTCCCCGGCTTCGTAGGTGATCGCAGGGATGCCGATTTTGCTCGCTTCTGCACGCAACGATTTGTCGATCAGGCCGGCGTTGACGATCACCGGAATCGCGAAACTTTGCGCCAGCATCTCAATCTCAGGCTGCGCTACGTTCGCCCGGATCTGTGGCAGGTTGTTTCGATGTACGGCCGCTGTGTGCAGGTCGATGATGTGAGTGCACGGTCGCACGATGTTGTCGAAAAACAGCTTCGCTGTGCGCGCTCCAAGGGAGCCGAGCTCGCGTCCGGGAAAGCAACGATTCAGATCTCTTCGATCGGGGAGGTAGCGAGACTGGTTGATGAAGCCGTGCATATTGACCACGGGCACCAGTACCAGGGTGCCGGACAATTGCGTTAACGCACTTTTGGTACGAAGTCGGCGGATGATCTCCACGCCATTGATCTCATTGCCATGAATAGCAGCACATACCAACAGCGTTGGCCCCGGCTTGTGACCATGGATGACCTCGATGCTCGTGCTCAAGGGGGTATGGGTCACCAGTTGCGCGCCCGACAACTCGAATTGGCGACGCTCTCCGGGTTGAATCAACTGGTTGGCGATCGCAAACGGCTCGCCTGTGGCAAGGTTAGGCATATCGGACCAAAGGCTATGGCGACTGCGGCCGCCCGGATCAATATAGAAGTGGTACCTGGGGTCGGAGTCGAACCGACACTCCCTTGCGGGAACCAGAGTTTGAGTCTAGCGCGTCTACCAATTTCGCCACCCAGGCACTGCGCCACTGGTCATGCCAGCGGCAGGAGGGGGATTCTGCCTAAACTGGTGCCAAGTTGGAACCTCCGTGGCGTTGGCTGCTAGAATTCCCGCCTTTCTTGCGGCCTATGGCGATTATGTTGATTCGCTGCCTGCCGTCTCACAGCCCACTAGGATTGGTCAGTCAAGCCAATGCAAGCCAGCGACTTTCACTTCGATCTTCCGCCTGAGTTGATCGCTCAAACGCCGTTAGCAGAGCGCAGCGCCAGCCGGCTGCTGATCCTACGCGGCGCGACAGCGGAGCATGGTCAATTTACTGACCTCGTCACGTTGCTCAATCCAGGCGATCTTCTCGTATTGAACGATACGCGGGTGATTAAGGCGCGGCTATTTGCCAGCAAAGATAGCGGCGGCAAAGCCGAGGTGCTACTCGAGCGCATCATTGACCGGCACACCTGTCTTGCCCAAGTGCGGGTCAGCAAGCCGTTGCAGATCGGCCGTCTGTTGTCTTGTCCAGGCGGTGATCTGCAGGTACTTGGGCGGGAGGGCGTGTTCTACCGATTAGGTATTGCCAGCGGGGTATTGGATCTGTTCGAGCGCTGTGGGCAAGTCCCGCTGCCGCCTTATATTACTCGGCCCAGCGCTACAGCGGATGAGCGCTCTTACCAAACCGTGTTCGCCCGAGATCCCGGTGCGGTCGCTGCGCCCACTGCCGGTTTACACTTCAGCCAGGCACTGCTAACGGAGTTGGCCGAGGCCAGCGTAGGGCGGGCGTTCGTTACCCTGCATGTTGGTGCTGGAACCTTTTCACCGGTACGCGGAGAGTTGGCTGCCCACGAGATGCACAAGGAGCACTTTCGGCTGCCTGCTGAGACTGTCGACGCGATTAACCAGTGCCGCGCCCGGGGCGGACGAGTTGTCGCCGTTGGCACCACAGTGGTGCGCACCTTGGAAACAGCTGCGCGGTATGCTCAATCCGAAGGCGGTGGTCTACGAGCGTTGGAGGGAGAAACGCAATTGTTCATTCAGCCCGGGTTTCGGTTTCAAGTTGTCGATGCCTTGATCACCAATTTCCATTTGCCTGCTTCGACTCTGCTGATGTTGGTGGCTGCCTTTGCCGGGACCGAGCGGACCCTTGCTGCCTATCAAGCTGCGGTGACAGCGGGCTACCGCTTTTTTTCTTACGGCGATGCCATGTTTGTGACCGCAGCACAGGATCCGGCACATGTTTGAACTGCTAGCCACCGATGGCGCGGCGCGGCGCGGGCGATTGCAGACCCCTCACGGCGGCATAGAAACGCCCGTGTTCATGCCGTGCGGCACCTACGGCACGGTCAAGGCGATGAGCCCCAGAGATCTGCTCGCCAGCGGCACGCAGATCCTGCTAGGTAATACCTTTCATCTGATGTTGCGGCCCGGGGATCAAGCCATCGCTGACCTCGGTGGCCTACATGAGTTCATGCACTGGCAACGGCCGATCCTAACCGACAGCGGTGGGTTTCAGGTGTTCAGCCTTGGCAAGCTGCGGAAAATCACCGAAGAGGGCGTAGTGTTCCGTTCGCCGATAAATGGTGATCGCGTCGCTCTGAGCCCTGAACGGTCGATGCAAGTGCAGCACAATCTTGGTACCGATGTAGTGATGGTGTTCGATGAGTGCACCCCTTACCCGGCGAGCGAGTCCGCGGCCCGAGAGTCGATGGAATTGTCTCTGCGCTGGGCGCAGCGCTCCAAAACTCAGCACGAGACGCTGCTGCATAGCGCTGCAGTTGCCAACGACAACGCGCGACTGCTGTTTGGCATCGTCCAGGGGGGGATGTTTGAGACATTGCGCCACGAGAGTCTGGATGGCTTGTTAGGCCTGGAGTTTGACGGCTACGCCATTGGTGGTCTGTCGGTTGGCGAGCCAAAGGCAGACATGCAGCGTGTCTTGACCGCGCTGACTCCGCAGATGCCGGAAGCGAAGCCCCGCTATTTAATGGGGGTTGGCACGCCGGCGGACCTTGTGCACGGCGTCAGTCTCGGGGTCGATATGTTCGATTGCGTCATGCCGACGCGCAACGGTCGTAACGGCCATGCCTTTACTTCGACCGGTACCGTGAAGATTCGAAACGCCGCACACAAGCGCAGCGATTCGCCTCTAGATGCGCAGTGCGATTGCTATACCTGCAAGAATTTCTCCCGAGCCTATTTGCATCATCTGGATCGCTGCGGCGAGATGCTCGGTGCCATGCTCATGACGCAGCACAATCTGCACTACTACCACGACCTCATGGCGCGTTTGCGGGCCTCTATAGAAACGGGTACATTTCGCACCCTTGTCGCCACCCTGCAATCTGGTTGGAACCTTTCCCATGGCTCTGTTTGATCAGAATCTGTTTGAAAACATTGGACTTTTCAGCACCGCTCATGCGGCGCCAGCGGCCGCTGCGCCGCAAAATGCCGGACTGATCAATCTGATCATGATCGCGGTGCTTATCGCCTTCTTCTATCTGCTGATCTGGCGTCCACAGAGTAAGCGTCGCAAAGAGCACGCCACGCTCATGTCGAGTTTGGGTAAGGGCGATGAAGTCGTCAGCGCTGGCGGAATCGTCGGTACGATCACGAAGGTGGAAGACGATTTCGTCAAGCTCCAGCTTGCCCAGAACATTGAGATACGCCTACAAAAGTCCGCTATCGGCGCAACTTTGCCCAAAGGAACGCTGAAGTCCCTGGACAGCGAATAACATGGCCAAACAACCGCGCTTGGTTGGCGAGAGTCTGCTGGGCATGTCTGGCGGTCCCGCACGACCCCCAAACACCTTCTCCCTGACCCGCTATCTGTTCATCGGTTTTGTGCTGCTGCTGGGTTTGCTCTACGCCGCGCCGAACCTCTATCAGCCGGATCCGGCGCTGCAGATTAAGGCCACGACCAGTGGGCAAAGCGTTGATGAAGCGCTGGTCGCCGAAGTGGTGGATGGTCTGGCTACAGCTGGCATAACGATCAAGGGCAGTGAACAGTTGGATGATGGTTCGGCGCTCATCCGCCTAGCCAGCGATCCTGACCAGCTGAGCGGGCGCCGGGTCGCCGACGCAACCCTCAACAGCTCCGGTCAACAACCCTACATCGTCGCCCTGAATCGTGCTTCTACCACGCCGGCGTGGCTCGCGGACCTCGGGGGTAAGCCCATGTCCCTTGGCCTGGACCTGTCTGGCGGGGTGCACTTTCTCCTGCAGGTGGACATGGACAAGTTCATTGGCGATCGCATGGCGAACAATGAAGAAGCGTTGCGGGACCTCTTTGTGGAGAACCGCTTGCGCTACGTGGGGCGCAACTGGGTGCAGGGGCAACGCATTGAGATTCCTTTCACCACTGCCGACGCGCGTGATCAAGCATTGGAACTGATCGCAGAAAACTTCGACGGATTCGACGTGGTGGAGCGGGACATCACCGGCAAACCCGGCGTGCGGCTGTCCATGGACGAGACCAAGCTGCGAGAGCTGGAAGACTTTGCCATCTCGCAGAACCTGCAGAGCTTACGCAACCGAGTCAACGAGCTTGGTGTCTCGGAGCCTCAAGTGCAGCGCTTAGGCCGGGAACGGATTGTATTGGACCTGCCAGGCATTCAAGACAGTGCTCGGGCGAAAGAGATCATCAATAAGTTCGCGAACCTGGAGTTCCGGATCGTCGCCGGGCCTAAAACCCGGGCATCGCAAACGGAGACCTATGAATACGAGGGTCGAGACGTTGTGCTTGAACGCCAGAACATCGTTACCGGTGATCAGGTAACGAACGCCGTACAGAATTTCGATCCAGAAACTCAGCAGCCCCAGGTGTCCATCACCCTGGACAACGACGGCGGCAATCGCATGAACGAGGTTACCTCGGTCAATGTGAAGAACCAGATGGCCATCATCTTTAAAGAGCTGAAGCCGCGGCAGCGTACGGTGATGCGTGATGGTGAGGAAGTGATTGAGCGTTTTACCCTGGAAGACAAGCGGTTGATCAACGTTGCCACCATTCAAACCGCGCTGGGCTTCAATTTTCGGATTACTGGGCTCGGTCTTCAAGAAGCCAGGGATCTGGCGCTGTTACTGCGTGCCGGTGCATTGGCCGCGCCGATGTACATCGTCGAAGAGCGCACCGTGGGGGCAAGTCTCGGCAAAGATAACATTCAACAAGGCACGTTAGCCGTGCAAATCGGCTTTGGGTTGGTCATGGTTTTCATGCTCTTTTACTACCGCTGGTTTGGGCTTGCGGCAAACGTTGCTTTGATCACGAACCTGGTCTTGATGAGCGCGGTCATGTCGCTATTGGGTGCCACGCTGACCATGCCCGGCATCGCTGGGATCGTTCTCACGGTGGGCATGGCGGTGGATGCCAATGTGCTTATTTTTTCGCGTATTCGTGAGGAGCTGAAGAACAGCAAGCCCCAACAGGCCATCCAGGCCGGTTTTGATAGGGCGTTCGTGACGATTTTGGACGCTAACGTGACCACCTTTTTTGTTGCCATCATCTTGTTCTCGGTGGGCAGCGGACCGGTTCGAGGCTTTGCGGTGACACTTGCAGTCGGCATCGTGACTTCCATGTTTACCGCGATTCTTGGGACCCGTGCGCTGGTGAATCTCATGTACGGCGGGCGCAAACTGGAATCCATTAAGATATGAGTGATCCCAAAGTACGCTTCGACTTTATGGGGCCTCGGCGGATTGCCGCGGTGCTCTCTGGAATCCTGGTACTGCTATCGATCGCCAGCCTCATTTGGCAGGGCCTGAACCTTGGGCTCGACTTTACCGAGGGCAGCGAGGTGGAAGTCGCTTTTGCCGAGCCGGTTGATCCAGAATCCGTACGCCAGTTGCTGCAGTCCCAAGGCTTTGCGGGCGGTGTGGTACAGAACTTCGGCGATGAGCGTGAACTACGCATTCGAATGCCCGTGCAAGAAGGCATCGAGCAGGCCAGCATGGGCGACCTTATCCTCAGCGCGTTAAACGACACCTACCCAGGCGTAGATATGCTGCAATCCAACTTTGTTGGACCAGCGGTGGGAGCGGAGCTGCGTGATCAGGGCGGATTGGCACTGCTCGCGGCGCTAATCGTTGTCATGCTGTACATCCTGATTCGCTTTACCAAGCAATTCGCTGTGGGTGCGGTCACCGCCTTGGTGCACGACGTGATCATTGTTCTGGGTTTGTTTTCGGTGTTTCGCTGGACCTTCGATTTGCCGGCGTTGGCAGCGCTGCTGGCCGTCATCGGTTATTCGCTGAATGACACCATTGTGGTCTCAGACCGAATTCGTGAGAACTTTCGCAAGATTCGCCGAGTTGATCCGGTGACGGTGATCAATCGATCGTTGAATCAGACATTAGGGCGGACTTTGGTTACATCGTTGACCACGTTGTTCGTGCTGCTGGCCCTGCTATTCGCCGGTGGTGACATGATCCGCAGCTTTGCTCTGGCGCTCACCGTTGGTGTGGTGATTGGTACCTATTCGTCAATCTACGTGGCGTCCAACATGCTGTTAGCACTGAACATCAAACGTGAAGATCTATTGGTGCCGGAGCGGGAAAACAGCGAAGAGCTGGCGCCATAGTGCGGCAGACTCTGGCTTAGGCTTTCAGCTCTGCTCGCAGGTCTGCGTCTAGGTGCGGACGGATTCGGGCCACCAACGCGCGATAGCACTTGGCGTTGCCAGCGACGATGTGGCCCGTCTCTAGATGCCGGTCGCCGCCTAAGAAGTCACTGCTGAACCCGCCCGCTTCCTGGATCAAGAGCACTCCGGCTGCGATGTCCCACAACTTCAGACCTGGCTCGAAGAAGCCATCCATTCTGCCAGCAGCCACATAGGCCAGATCCAGCGCAGCCGAGCCCATTCGTCGCATGCCGCGACACTCTTGAGTCAGCTCATCGAGCATGGCGCCATAGGCGCCGTAATGTTTACGAATGGCGTGGGGCGGAATGCCAGTGGCAATGACTGCTTCATCTAACCGCTGGGTATTAGATACGCGCATGCGCTTGCCGTTCAGAGTAGCGCCAGCGCCCCGAGAGGCGACGAACTCTTCGCTACGCACTGGATCCAGAATGACTGCATGCTCCACCCGGCGCCCGCGCATGGCGGCAATCGAGATGCAAAAGTGTGGGACGCCCTGGACATAGTTGAGGGTGCCGTCGAGTGGATCGATTACCCAGTTCACCTCGCCCTCGGGGTGAATCTGGCCACGTTCTTCCCCTAATACGCCGTGCAAGGGGTAGGCCTGGTGCAGCGCAGCAGCGATCACTTCCTCGGCTTCGCGATCGACGTTAGAAACGAAGTCGTTGACCGCTTTTTGGGTGATGTTCAATTCATCGAGGCGATCCATGGCCCGGATCAGCACATGGCGCGCATCGCGAGCGGCTCGCAAAGCAATGTTGGCGTAGGGGTGCATGTGCCGGTAGGTCCAAAAATCGGGGCGCCATCCTAACAACGTGAAACAGGATGTGGAATGGTCGACAATTCCCGCTCGTTCATTGCAGAGCAGGCAATATTAGAGTGACTGCGTTAAACAACGTGCGAGTTGTGTTGGTGGAGCCGGACCATCCCGGCAATATAGGTGGTGCCTGTCGCGCGCTTAAGACCATGGGGCTGGGCGAGCTGCACGTGATCAACCCGCGGCGCTTTCCCGATCCACAGGCCCAGTGGCGGGCCGCCGGCGCTCAGGACGTGTTGGATGCGGTGCAGGTGCACGACAGCCTGGATGTGGCCATCGATGGCTGCCACTGCGTGGTGGGCACTAGCACCCGTGCGCGCACGATTCCTTGGCCGGTAGTTAGCGCCAGAACGTTGGCTGAGCGAGTACTTGCGTTACCTGCGAATGCCAAGGTTGCCATTCTATTTGGTCGCGAGACCAATGGCCTGAGCAACGATGAGCTACAGCGTTGTGATCTGCATTTGCAGATACCGGCGAATCCTGATTATCCATCGTTAAATTTGGCGATGGCGGTACAGGTAGTGGCCTACGAGCTGTTTGCCAGCTCGGAGCAAGCCCCTCGAATTCAAGCCGTCGCCGATCGGCCACCAGCGACTAATGCTGAAGTGGTTGGGCTGATTGAGCACCTGTCCGATGCGGCGATCCGCAGCGACTTTGTGCCCGCTGCCCAACCGGGACAAACTTTGACGCGACTGCGGCGCTTGCTGCTAAGGGCTGAGCTGGACCGTACCGAAGTGCAGATGCTCCACGGCTTGCTGAAGGCCATGGGCTTTGCAAAACCGCGCCCAGGTGACTCCGAAGCCCCGCCCTAGGCGCCATCAAGGCTCCGGTGAATAATGGACCAATTTGGTGGGTTATTGCATACTGCAAGCATGCGCTTGACCACCAAAGGCCGCTACGCGGTCACCGCCATGTTGGACATCGCCTTGCATCAGGAGGCGGGAGCGATCAGCGTCGTGGATATTGCCGCGCGCCAAGACATTAGCTCATCTTATCTGGAGCAGATTTTTTCGCGCCTGAAGGCTGCCGAGCTTTTACATAGTCGGCGCGGTCCAGGAGGAGGCTACGAAATCGCTCGCTCGCTGGCACAGATTAGCGTCTCCGATATCGTCATCGCTGTGGGCGACGGGGTGGATGCCACGCGCTGCCATGGCGCCGCCGATTGCCAGGACGGGGTGCAGTGCCTGACTCATGACCTTTGGTCAGATTTGTCCGGCGAGATAGATAGCTACTTGCGCAGCGTCAGTTTGCAGGCGCTGGTGGATCGAAAGCAGATTCGCTTCATTGCGGAGCGACAGGATCCTGCCTTGATTGAAGCGCGGCACATTTAGCTGGCGAGCTTGTCAGGACGTTATTCATGCCCAAACCCCTCTACTTCGACTATGCCGCGACTACACCCGTTGACCCGCGGGTTGCGCAGAAAATGGGCGCTTGCCTAATGGTTGAAGGCAACTTTGGCAATCCGGCCTCTCGATCTCACGCCTTTGGCTGGGAGGCGGAAGAAGCAGTGGAGGCTGCGCGGGCTCAAGTAGCGCAGTTGCTAAACGCGGATCCACGAGAGATTGTCTGGACTTCCGGTGCCACAGAAAGTGACAACCTGGCCATCAAGGGCATTATGGAGCGGGAAGCTACAGGCCACCTGGTGACCAGCATCATCGAACATAAGGCGGTGCTAGACACCTGTGCGTTCCTCGAAACCCAGGGTTATGAGGTGACCTACCTGCAGCCGGACAGCCAAGGGCAGATCAGTCCGCAACAAGTGACCCAAGCGCTACGCCGCAATACCAAGTTGGTTTCCTTGATGCACGTCAACAACGAAATTGGAGTCACCAATGACATTCAAGCCATCGGTGCTGTTTGTCGGGAACAAGGCGTGATTTTTCATACGGATGCTGCCCAAAGCGCCGGTAAGCTCGAGCTTAATGTCGAGGCGATGGATGTTGATCTGATCTCGATTTCTGCGCACAAGATGTACGGCCCCAAAGGCGCTGGCGCACTCTATGTGCGGCGCGAACCACCTTTGCATCTGGTGGCCCAGATCCATGGTGGCGGGCATGAGCGCGGCATGCGCTCAGGCACCCTGGCGACCCATCAGTTGGTCGGTTTGGGTGAAGCCAGCCGCATCATGGCAGAGACCATGAGCGAAGAAGGTGAGCGAATTCTTGGGCTTCGGGAACGGCTCTGGTCCCATCTGCGGCAGATTCCCGATACGGTGTTACACGGCCACCCGCAGCAGCGAGTGGCAGGAATTTTAAACGTCGGTTTCGCCGGTGTGGACGGCGAGACGCTGTTGTTGGCTTTGGACGACGTTGCGGTTTCCAACGGTTCAGCTTGTACCTCGGCCAGCGTTGAGCCGTCCTACGTGTTGCAGGCGCTGGGCGTCGACACGGCGATTGCCCACGCGTCCTTGCGCATGACCATCGGCCGCTATACCAAAGCCGCCGACGTCGATCATTTGGGCAATCGCCTAGCTGACATCGTCGCCCGTCTGCGAGCCCCACGCGGGCGTCAGGCCGGCGCCTGAGGCCATTACGCGGCGGTGCGATGGGCTTTCTCAGAGCCGTCGAAATGGCGGCGATCATGCCTTGAAAAACACGTATAATACGCGCCCGCTGAAGCCGCCATTTGGCGGGTAACTACATAGATTTCAAGTAGATACAGACACTTTCGAGGTCTGTGTGCGGCGATTTGGCGACATCGATCAACTACGAGCAGTAACTGGAGACCCCCCATGGCCCTGGAACGGACCTTCTCAATCGTCAAACCCGATGCGGTGGCGCGAAACCTCATTGGCAAGATATACGATCGCTTCGAGCAGGGGGGGCTGCGCATTGTGGCGGCGAAGATGCTGCATTTGAGCGAAGCACAGGCTCAGGGATTTTACGCGGAGCACAAGGAGCGACCGTTTTACGCTGACCTGGTGAGCTACATGACTTCCGGCCCGGTAATGGTGCAGGTCCTTGAGGGCGAGAGCGCCATTGCCAAGAACCGCACGCTCATGGGCGCAACCGACCCGGCGCAAGCCGATCCGGGTACCATTCGCCGGGATTTTGCGGAGAGCGTTGAGGCCAACGCGGTGCACGGTAGCGACTCACCTGTGTCTGCGGAACGCGAAATTGGTTTTTTCTTCAAGCCAGCTGAGCTTTGCGACCGGGATTAACAAGGTGGCCGACGCTACTCAATCGTTGAACCTATTTGGCCTAGATCGAGACGCCATTGAAGCGTTGTTTGCCCAGCGTTATGGGGGCAAACCGTTTCGCGCACGACAGTTCATGAAATGGGTTTACCATCGCGGCGTACAAGATCCCATGGCAATGACAGATCTGGCGTTGAATCTACGCGAGGACTTGGCAGCGACGACGCACTTCGATTTGCCCGAGGTGGTGGAACGGCAGGTATCTAAGGACGGCACTCGCAAGTGGGTGCTGCGCGTTGCCGGCGGCAGCTGTGTTGAGACCGTGATGATCCCCGAGCGTGGGCGTAATACGCTGTGTGTCTCGAGTCAGGTGGGCTGCATGCTCGATTGCACGTTTTGCTCCACTGGCAAGCAGGGGTTTAACGGCAATCTCAGCACCGCAGACATTATTGGCCAGGTGGTGTTGGCCAATGCAGACATGGCGGCACAAGGTGAAGCGGTAACCAATGTGGTGTTCATGGGCATGGGTGAGCCGTTACTGAACTTCGAGGCGGTATTGCCCGCTTGTTCGCTGCTTATGGATGATCTGGCCTTTGGTATTTCAAAGCGCCGGGTTACGGTCTCTACCGCTGGCGTGGTGCCTGGCATTTATCGCCTTGCCGAGCATACCGATGTTTCACTGGCAATTTCCCTGCACGCGCCGACGGATGAGCTACGCAACGAACTCGTGCCATTGAACAAAAAATACCCGATCGCGGAACTGATGAGCGCTTGCAAGCACTATCTACAAGGCATGGGTGAGAAGCGCTCGTTAACCATGGAGTACACGCTCATCAAAGGCGTCAACGATTCTCTGCAGCAAGCTCGGGAGCTAGCGCGGCTGCTGCAAGAGGTGCGCTGTAAAATCAACCTGATTCCGTTCAATCCGTTTCCCGCCTCTGGATTCGAAAAGCCGGAGACCGACGTAGTCCACGATTTTCAGACCTATCTGCTGAACGCCGGCTATGCCACCATGTTGCGCACCACTCGTGGAGATGACATCAATGCCGCCTGTGGACAGCTGGTAGGCTCCGTGAACGATCGAACCCGGCGCCAAGCTCGGTATCGAGCGCGGCTCGCGGCCGAAGCCGACCAAGCTCAGCATTTGCCCTTGCAAACGCTTCAGTAAAGGACTCGCTATGTTGCCTCGATGGACTTTTGGCTGCTCGCTATGGCTATTCTGCGCTGTACTGCTGAGCGCTTGCGTTACCACCACCAGTGGCGGTTTGCCGGAGCCTGCGTCGCTCGACAGGCGGGTGGATGCGCAATTAGCGTTGGCTCGAGCGTTTTTGTCGGAGCGAGACTTCGATCGAGCCCGAGAGCCGCTGGATCGTGCAATGAAGCTCGATGCCAATTCGGTAGAAGCCCATGTGCTGTATGCGGTACTCAGCAATGGCGAAGGCGAACCGGAAATTGCCGAGAAGTACTACAAAAAGGCCATAAAGCTTGGTCCCACCGATGCCCAAGCGCTAAGCAACTACGGCAGCTTTCTCATTTCCAAACGCCGTGCAGAAGAGGCGGTGCCGCTGCTCGAGCGTGCGGTGGAAGACACCGGATACGTTTTGCGCAGCCAAGCTTACGAGAACCTGGGAATTGCCACGCTGCGGGTAGGGGACAAGCAAGCTGCACAGTTGGCCTTCGCTCGAGCAGTTAGCCTGGACCGGACCCAGGCGCGTAGTAACTTGGAACTGGCAACCATAGCCCAGGCCGATGGCGATCATGTCGATGCCCAGGAGTTTTACAAGAATTATCGCAGCAACGCCCAGCAAACGGCGCGCAGCCTGTGTTTGGGCATGCAGATCGCCGCCAGCCTGAACGACCAGGATAGCGTTGCCAGCCATGCAATAGCGCTGAAAAACCTGTTTCCGAAGTCGCGCCAAGCTAAGAACTGCAAGGTGCCCTGATGAGTGAGGGCCCGGAGCCAGGACCTGGTGGGCGGTTGCGGGCGGCCCGTGCCGCTATGAATGTGGAAATACGAGAAGTCGCTGACGCGCTGAACCTACCCACCGGTACCATCGAAGCCATCGAAGCTAATGCCTATGAGCTGTTGCCGAATCGGGTTTTTGCCCGCGGCTATGTGCGTGCCTACGCGAAATTGGTCGAGCTTGAGCCAGACGCCATCGTGCAAGCGTTCCAGGCTGCGAGCGAACCCCATGGGCAAACGCCGGTGACGAACTCAGCAGTTAGCAGGGTAGTTGCTGTTGAGCAGCTTACGTTTGCTGAACGGCTCGGTGCGCTGCGCACTCGACTCGAAACCCGCGTACAAGAAAACCCGCTGCAAGCTTTAGGGCTGACGGCTGCTGGCTTGAGTGTGCTATTTGTGCTGCTGTGGCTGTTGTCGCGAGATGCACCAAGCGTCGCCGAACCGCGCGAAGAGCCAGCGGCCGGAGTGCCCGTCGCCCCAGCCGTCAATCGAGCCAGTACAGAAGACGTTGCTCCAGGTGCTCAGCGCGGCGGTTTTACTGATGTCAGTGAAGTGGAAACAACCGTGGCAGGTCGTTCGAGCCCAGTTGCCGGGCCTGCAGATTCGGTGGTGCGGTTGGGACCCGGAGAAGATCGATTGCGATTTAGCTTCGTGGCTGATTGTTGGGTCGAAGTGCGCAATGGCGAGGATCAGGTGCTGTACAGTGATCTTGGCCAGTCGAACAAACAGCTGGAGCTCACGGGCCAAGGACCGTTCCGCATACTGCTTGGCTACGCGCCTGGTGTGCAGTTGGCGTTCAACGGCGAGAATGTGGTGCTAACACCGCATACGCGTAACGATGTGGCTCGATTGGTACTCGGCCAATGAAAGGTCTACAGGCACCCAGAGGCATGCAAGACTGGCCGCCGCAACGGGCACGCAGTCTGCAGCAGGTCGAAAGCGCGTTAACCGCAGTATTCGCTGGCTTCACTTATGAGCCTGTGCGCTTGCCGATGATGGAGTCGGTTGAGCTGTTTAAACGCAGTGTTGGCGAAGCCACCGACATTGTTGAAAAAGAGATGTTCCTGCTCCAAGAGCGGGACGGCGATGGCGGCCAACTGCTCGCCCTGCGGCCAGAGGGCACGGCTAGCTGCGTGCGCGCGCTGTTACAACAGGGGCTGCTGTTTAACCAGCAACAGCGCGTTTACTACAACGGATCCATGTTTCGCTATGAGCGTCCGCAAAAAGGACGCTATCGAGAGTTCTATCAGATTGGCGCCGAGGCCTTTGGCTTTGCCGGCCCGGATCTGGATGTGGAACTGCTAAGCCTGGGCACCGCTTGCTGGCGGGCCTTAGGGATTGCAGAGGATGTCCGATTAGAGTTGAACAGCATCGGCAGCTCTGCGGATCGGGCGGCCTTTGGCGCTGCGTTGGTCGATTATCTGCAACCCATGGCCACCGAGCTGGATGCGGATAGCCAGCGCCGACTGCAGGCAAATCCATTGCGGATTCTCGATAGCAAAAACCCTCAGACCCAAGCGCTACTGGAACATGCGCCAAAGCTGGAGGATTTCATTAACCCGCAAGCCCAGGCACATTTCCAGGGTGTGATGGAACTGTTAAGCGAGCTCGGTATCCAATTCACCCGCAACAATCGCCTGGTACGGGGTTTGGACTACTACAACAACACAGTGTTCGAATGGATCACCGACGGTCTCGGCGCCCAGGGCACAATCTGCGCTGGTGGTCGCTATGACGGTTTGGTCGAACAACTCGGCGGCAAACCCACGCCAGCCGCCGGCTTTGCCATCGGCATAGAGCGGGTGGAATTGCTCTGCAGCCAACGGCAGCAGCCATCCAACTCGGCTGTGGATGCGTATCTATGCATCCAGTCCGAGACACAGTTGGGTTGGGCCCACGCCGTGGCCGCCCAATTGCGCGGTGCTTTGCCGGAGCTAAAGCTGCGAGTGCACGCCGGTGGCGGCAAACTCGAAAAACAGCTCAAGCGCGCGGACGCTTGCGGCGCCCAGGTGGCACTGATTGCTGGCGAGCGTGAGCAGCAGGCCCAAGCGCTGCAGTACAAGCCTTTGCGGCGGCGCGAGGACAGCGTTGCGCTGGCACTGCCCGACTTGCTCGAGCGTCTGAAGCAGGATGTGCTCAACGGCTGAACCCGCTAGAATCGCCGCCGCCCGTCAACCACAACACAGGAGAACACTTTGTCGGACTATCTCTCGGATGAAGAGCAAGTCGCCAGGCTGCGAAGCTGGTGGTCTGAGAACGGCAAGCTGTTGATTGTAGCGGTCGCGCTAGCGCTGGCGCTGGTATTCGGATGGCGTTGGTACCAGGCCAACCGAACAGCAAAAATTGAAACTGGTTCAACTATTTACGCTGAATTTCTAGAAGCAGACGCGGATGTCAAAGCGTCCTTGGCCAAGGAGCTGGAGGAGCTTGCGGCGGGAACCGCGTACCCCGCGCTCGCGAAGTTGGGAATGGCGAAGACAGCGTTGGAGGAAGACGGGCCCGAAGCGGCGAAGCCGCTGTTGCAGGCGGCCGTAAGCCTGGCAAACGATGACGAGTTGCAGGATTTGGTGCGCTTGCGACTGGCAAAGGTTGAGCAGCAGTTGGGTGATACAGATGCGGCGTTGGCAGCCCTATCCCAGGTGCGCGGGAGCGGTTATCGCAGCCTAGTCGCGGAGCTGAAGGGCGATATTCACATGGCCCGAGACGAACAAGCGCTGGCCCATGAGTCTTACACGGCTGCGCTAGCCGCCGTGAGCGAGGGAGAGCGCCGTCCCTTGTTGTCTCTAAAGGCCAGCACAACCGCCGCTGCTTTGGTTACAGCAGACAGTAGCGACGCCCCTGATCCCGAGCCTGCTGCGGCTGAGGCAGCTGGTGCTGCCAACGGGGATTCGTCCTCGTCCGAGGCTGCTGCTGACAATGGTTAAACGCGCGCCTATCTGGCTGGCATTGCTCCTGCTTTCTGGATGCAGCTGGTTTTCCTGGCTGCCCTTCGTTGATGGCGATGACAGCAAGAAGAAAAACAAAGAGAACACCAAGCCTGCAGCGCTGGTGAAATTTGATGCCGAAGTGAAGGTTGATCGCCTCTGGCGTAGCTCTGTGGGACAAGGGATGGGGCGTAAGTACCTACGCATACCTCCTGCGGTGATTGCCGATCAGATCGTTGCCGCCGATGGCTACGGGTTGGTTGAAGCCTTCGACCGTTTTTCTGGCAAGCGTCAGTGGCGGGCCCGAATCGGCGAGCTTGAGGGCGGATTTTTCAAGCTTGGCTGGTTCGACCGCAAAGACCCAAGCTTTGTCAGCGGTGGTGTTGGTTCCGGAGACGGCAAAGTGTTCCTCGGCATGACGGATGGCGTGGTCGTGGCACTCAGCGCGGCTGATGGCTCAGAAGTGTGGCGCGGTGACGTTGGTAGCGAAGTGTTGTCGGCACCAGCCTACGGTGCGGGTCAGGTCTATACGCAAACCATTGACGGACGTTTGCTGGCATTGGATGCCGAGAGCGGTGAGGTAATCTGGAGCTTTGACAATCAGGTTCCCGTTCTGACATTGCGCGGCACATCGACCCCGGTGTTCGATCAAGGTGTGGTGTACACCGGTTTTGCTAGCGGCAAGGTCAGTGCAGTTCGAGCCGACAATGGTGAGCCTGTTTGGGAGAGTCGCATCATGTTGCCTGAAGGCCGCAGCGAACTCGAACGCATGGTAGACGTTGACGCTCGACCCTTGGTTCGAGGTGGCTTGCTGCTGGCCGTGTCCTATCAGGGCCGCATCAAAGCACTGCGCCGTACCGACGGTCAGGCAATCTGGGAACGAGAGATGAGCAGCTTCTTAAACCTGGCTGAGGGTTACGGTCAGGTCTATGTCGCCTCTGCTGAGGACGCTGTCATTGCCTTGGACATCGAAGCAGCAGAGGAAGCTTGGCGCCAAGATGCGCTAGCGCGGCGGCGCTTGACCAGCCCTGTTGCTTACAGCAACTATACGTTGGTAGGTGACGGTGAGGGCTACCTGCATGTGTTGGCGCAAAGCGATGGACGGTTTCTGGCGCGCCGCAAAGTTGACTCCGATGGCTTGCGCTCTGCACCGGTGATCGTCGACAGCGTCATCTACGTGCTGGGCAACTCGGGTTCATTGACCGCGTTCGAAATCACCGAGAAATAGCGTGCCGACTGCCGTCCTGGTCGGCCGTCCTAACGTCGGCAAATCTACCCTTTTTAACCGCTTAACAGGGCAGCGCCAGGCGCTTGTGGCTGATGTTCCAGGGTTAACTCGAGACCGGCGCTATGGTCGAATTGCCGATGGTGCGGCGACGCTGATTGATACGGGCGGATTGCTGGGTGAGGATCCGTTTGTTGATTTGTTGAGCAAACAAGTAGAGCTAGCGCTGGCGGAAGCCGACATTGCGCTGTGGCTGGTTGACGCTCGCGATGGCCTGCTGCCCGCGGATTACGAGATCGCTGCGCTGTTGCGCCGCCGCGGGATCGCAACCCTGTTGCTGATCAACAAAATCGATGGCGTATCGGAAGATCAGGCGATCGCCGAGTTTTCTGAGCTGGGGTTTGCTGAGAGTTTTCTGATCTCTGCGTCCCAAGGCCGCGGCATGGCCGGGCTGCTCGAGCATCTGTTGGCGGCACTGCCGCCAGTGGATCCAGACGCCGACTCAGCGGCTGCCGCGGATGCAATCAAGGTAGCCTTGATCGGTCGACCGAACGTGGGCAAATCCACGCTCACCAATCGACTCCTTGGTGAAGAAAGACAGGTGGTGTTCGACGCCCCGGGCACTACGCGGGATGCCATCGACATCCCGTTGACTAGGGAAGGGCAGAACTACGTGCTCATTGACACCGCCGGAGTGCGCCGCAAAGGCCGAACCGAAGGCGTGGTCGAGAAATTTTCGGTGGTCAAGACCCTGGATGCGATCGAGCGGGCTCATGTGGTGCTGTTAGTGATCGACGCCCAAGAAGGGTTGGTTGAACAAGACCTACATCTGCTTGGATATGCTCTGGATGCTGGTCGTGGACTCTTGCTGTGCGTGAACAAGTGGGATGGCCTGAGCCGGGATCAACGCGACCAGGTTCATTCGGAGTTGGATCGACGCTTGAACTTTGCGTCGTGGATACCTTTGCAGATGATCTCAGCGTTGCACGGCACGGGCGTTGGTAAGCTTTGGCCCCTGGTGCAGCGCATACATCGCTGTGGCCTAATGGCGGCATCAACTGCGCAGTTAACGCGGCTGCTCGAGGGCTTCGTTACCGCCCATAGTCCACCCAGCGTTCGCGGTCGCCCGATTAAGCTGCGCTTTGCGCACCCGGGTGGCAGTTATCCGCCAACAGTCGCCATTCATGGCAACCAAACCAAAGCGCTGCCAGACAGCTATGTTCGCTACTTGGAAAACGGCTACCGCAACGCGCTGAAGCTGTACGGCAACCCAGTGCGCATTCGGCTGAAGACTTCAGACAATCCGTTCGCTGGGAAAGCCAACCCGCTTTCAGATCGTCAGCGCAAGCGCCGTGGCCGCGTCATCGAGCATCGAAAGAAGTCGGAAAAACGTAAGAGCCGGAAAGACCGCTGAGTTGCAGGGACCGTAGATTACTCCGCCAATAGAGCAAGCACGGCGACAGGATCGACACGGCTGCCATTAAGACTCACGGACCAATGCAGGTGTGGACCGGTGGCTCGACCGGTAGCGCCGACTTTACCCAGCACTTGCCCGCGACCGACGGAATCACCTGTTTCTACGTCGATGGCGCTGAGGTGACAATACATGGTCACCAAACCCTGGCCGTGATCGATGAACACGCTATTGCCATTAAAGTAGAAGTCACCCGTTAGCGCGACTGAGCCTGGCGCTGGCGCATGTATGGGGGTGCCCGTGTTGGCAGCGATGTCGAGCCCGCTGTGGGGATTGCGGGGCTGCTCGTTTAAAATTCTGCGGCGACCAAAAGGGCTGGTCACGATTCCAACCAGAGGTTGTACGAAAGGCGTTAGCGAGCGCTCTGGCTCGACACTTTCAGCAGCGGTAAAGCTGTTGTAAACCGCGCCCATCTTCGCGCTCTCGGCACGGATGCGTGCAAGACTCTGCGGATCGGGGTTTACCATTTTCTTGTTTTTGATGGTTAGCCGCTGCTCCGGATAGGCTTTGTGTTGCACCTCGAAGTCGCGAGTAAGCGTACTCTCGTCCGCGAAGTGAATTACCACCGAATGCTGGCCCGGCTTGGTACTCATCGGGATGCCAACATAGGCTCGCTGCTCGCGTTGCAAAACCCGCTTGCCTCGAAACGTTACCTCTACTGCAGAGCTCGGTAGCGCCAGAACGTAGACGCCACCTGGCACCGGCGCCCCCTCTGCTGGCAGGCTCGGCAATTCAATGGGCTCGGCGGCGACAGGCGGCGCGGGCTCCGCGCTCGACGCTGCAGCGGCGCGAGTTACTGTGCCCCAAACCACTGCGGCGCAGGCAGCGTAAATCAGCATGAGGTGGCGCTGGCATAGGCGCTGGATGTGGGTCATAGCGTTTCGCAATCAGTCATTTACTTTCGCTCATTTTGTCTCGGTGAGGGGATGGTCTAGTTCGACCGCGGTGACCGTTACCGCAAGTCTGCCGTCGTGCAAGTAGGCGTGCAGCGTTGTGCCTGGGTCAACGCTAGCGGCGCGATCGACCACCTTGCGGTCGGCGTCCAGCAGTGCGGCGTAGCCTCGTTCGAGGGTTTGCAGGGGGCTCACGGCGTTCAGTGTCCTGGTGCTGCCAGCGAGTTTCAGCGCGGCCTCCTGCAGGCCACTGAGTTGTCGTTGCTGCAGCCGCCGCACTTGCTCAGACAGCGCTTCTTGAGCCTGGTTCAGCGCCTCCCCAGGGGAGCGCTGGCTGAGGCGATGGCGCAGCGCTTGCAATTGAGTATGCGACTGACTCAGCCGCCGCCGTTGGGCCAACTGGAGGCGCTGCTCCTGCTCATCGGCGCGCTGCATCTGCTGGCGCAGGCGCGCCCGCGGATCCACCAGAGCGCTGCGCCCATGACTCACCTGTCGCCGCCACCAGCGCAATTGCGCGGCCAGTTGTCTGTGCAACCGAGAGCGGGCGGTTGCCAGGCGCGAGTGCAGTTCGCTGCTGTCAGGGGTAATTAGCTCCGCCGCCGCCGATGGGGTTGGGGCGCGTACATCGGCGACGAAGTCGGCGATGGTGAAGTCAGTTTGATGGCCCACGGCACTGACTACTGGAATTGGCGCTGCGGCAATGGCCTGGGCGACGGATTCCAGGTTGAACGCCCATAGATCTTCTAAGGATCCACCGCCGCGGGTGAGCACCGCAAGATCACAGTCCGCTGTGTGGAGTGCGGCCAAAGCGGCGACGATCTCCGGCCCGGCTTGGTCGCCTTGCACCGCCACCGGCAAGACCACAACTTCCAGCGCAGCAAAACGACGCTCGACGATCTGCAGAAAGTCCCGTAATGCAGCGCCGGTGGCCGAGGAGATCACGGCGATGCGCTTTGGCAGTGCCGGTAACGAGCGCTTGCGGTCGGCGGCAAACAACCCAGCTGCGTCCAGCTTTAACTTGAGCACCTCGTAGGCGGCGCGGAGTGCGCCTTCACCGGCGGGTTCCAGATGCTCGGCGATGATTTGAAAATCGCCGCGAGCTTCGTACAAGCTAATGCGCCCGCGCAGCAGTACTTGCAAACCGTTTTTAACGGGAAAACGGACGCTGCGATTGCGTCCGGCAAACATGGCGCAGCGGATCTGGGCATCGGCGTCTTTCAGGGTGAAATACCAGTGCCCGGAGCGAGGTTGGGCCAGATTAGAAACCTCGCCCTCTACCCAGATCAGCTGAAACCGCTCTTCCAGCAGCAAACGTGCCTGGCGGGCGAGTTCCGACACTTGCAGAATCTGCTTAGCTTCGTTGTGGCGGCTGCTCGAGGGGTCGCTCTTGGGCTCGTTCATGGGGGCTGATTGTAGACACATCGTTTACAGTGCGGGAGGGTGCCTGTAAAATCTCGGTTTTGAGGATGCCTAAAATGTTGCGTATCGCTGACGACGCGCTCACCTTCGACGACGTTCTCCTGCTGCCGGCCTATTCCCAGATCTTGCCCTCCGAAGTTTCTCTAGAAACCCGTTTGACCCGGGATATTCAGCTGAACATTCCACTGATGTCCTCAGCAATGGACACGGTGACCGAAGCCAGACTGGCCATTGCCATCGCTCAGGAAGGCGGCATCGGTATTGTGCACAAAAGCATGACGCCTGAGTCCCAGGCCCGTGAAGTTCGAGCCGTTAAGAAGTACGAAACGGGGATCATTCGTGATCCGATCACCATTCATCCAGACCGCACTGTCGCGGACCTCTACGAGATTACCCTTGAAAACAACATCTCCGGGGTGCCGGTGGTGGAAGGGCAGGATCTGGTGGGTATCGTCACCAGTCGCGATGTCCGCTTCGAACGACGCACAGATGCCCGCATTCGCGAGGTGATGACGCCGAAAGCCAAGCTGGTTACGGCACCAGAAGATTCCGGCTTCGATGACATCTTAAAACTCCTGCACGAAAACCGGATCGAAAAAGTGCTGTTGGTGAACGAGCGATTTCAGCTGCGCGGCATGGTCACCGTCAAAGACATCAACAAGGCCCAGGCGTTTCCCAATGCTTGCAAAGACGGCAACGGGCAGCTGCGGGTGGGCGCCGCCGTTGGCACCAGCGATGAAACCCAGCCCCGGGTGGATGCGTTGGTAGAAGCAGGCGTCGACGTGCTGATTGTCGATACCGCTCATGGCCACTCAAAAAAGGTGCTTGATCAGATCAGCCTGATCAAACAACGCTTTCCTGATTTACCCGTCATTGGCGGCAATGTCGCCACCGAAGAGGGCGCGCAAGCGTTGCTCGATGCCGGTGTCGACGCCATTAAGGTTGGTATCGGACCGGGTTCGATCTGCACCACCCGGATTGTCACCGGGATTGGCGTCCCGCAAATCACCGCCATTGCCAACGCCGTGCGGGCCGCGAGCAAGAGCGATGTACCGGTGATTGCCGATGGCGGCATTCGCTATTCTGGAGATATCGCTAAGGCCATCGTCGCCGGAGCGAGTGTGGTGATGGTGGGTGGTTTGTTAGCCGGTACCGACGAAGCACCGGGCGAAGTCGAGCTGTATCAAGGTCGTACCTATAAGTCCTATCGAGGTATGGGTTCTCTCGGCGCCATGGGAGCAACCCATGGCTCTTCCGATCGCTACTTCCAGGAACCTGAAGGCGATACCCGCAAGCTGGTCCCAGAAGGCATCGAAGGGCGGGTTCCTTATAGGGGTCCGGTACATCCCATCGTGCATCAACTAATGGGTGGGCTGCGCGCGTCTATGGGTTACACCGGTAGCGCCGACGTCGACAGCATGCGGACCCGGCCTGAGTTCGTGCGAGTGAGCGCTGCGAGCATGGCAGAGAGTCACGTTCACGATGTCGCCATTACCAAAGAAGCGCCAAACTATCCGCTCAGCTAACCCACTCACCTAACTCACCGAGTAAGCCGCATTGACTCAGGACCTTCACGATCAGCGATTGCTGATTTTGGATTTTGGGGCGCAATACACGCAGCTGATTGCGCGGCGAGTCCGCGAGCAGGGCGTGTATTGCGAAATCCTGCCCTATGACATCAGCCCAGAGGTTGTGGTTGCTTTTAAACCCAACGGCATCATTCTCTCTGGCGGCCCGGAGTCGGTGACCGCCGGCGCTTCGCCCAGAGCACCTGACAACGTCTTCACTCTGGGTGTGCCCGTGCTGGGGATTTGCTACGGCATGCAAACCATGGCGACCCAGCTCGGTGGCGAAGTCTCAAGTTCCAACGAGCAGGAATTTGGTCATGCACTGATCAGCGTTGCGCCCACCACACAGTTACTCAAGGATCTGCACGACGCCTCCGGCGCAACCCCGGTGTGGATGAGTCACGGTGACAAGGTCGTCACCTTGCCTCCAGGATTTACGGTCGCCGCCAGCACCGACAATGCGCCCATTGCTGCCATGGAAGATCCGCAGCGGCAATTCTATGCAGTGCAGTTTCATCCCGAGGTGACCCACACTGAGCACGGTGGCGCTTTGCTTGCGCGCTTCTGCCGGCAGATCTGCGCCTGCGATGGTCTGTGGACGGCGGCGAACATTGTGGAAGATGCCATTGCCCACGTGCGCGCCACTGTGGGTAGCGATAGGGTCATTTTGGGCTTGTCTGGTGGAGTGGACTCAAGCGTTGTCGCGGCACTGTTGTCGCGGGCCATTGGTGATCAGCTGTACTGTGTTTTCGTTGACAACGGCCTTTTGCGTAAGGACGAGCGGCACGAAGTCGAGTTAGCGTTTCGACCAAGCAACGATCTGTCATTGAACCTGTTGACCATAGATGCCGAAGCGGAGTTCATGGGCAATCTGGCCGGGGCGACAGATCCTGAAGCGAAGCGCAAGATTATCGGCAACACGTTCATCGACGTGTTTGAGCGGGAGGCGAAGAAGATTGCGGATGCCCGTTGGCTTGCCCAGGGTACGATCTACCCGGATGTGATTGAGTCGGCGGCCAGCAAACACGGCAAAGCCCACGTCATTAAGAGCCATCACAACGTTGGTGGATTGCCTGAGCGCATGGATCTACGGCTGGTTGAGCCCTTGCGTGAGCTATTCAAAGATGAGGTGCGCAAGATCGGCTTGCACCTGGGATTGCCGGAGGCCCTGGTGCATCGACACCCGTTTCCCGGGCCAGGCTTGGGGGTGCGCATCCTGGGCGAGGTGCGCAGGAACTACGCCGATGTCCTGCGAGAGGCTGATGCGATTTTCATCAGCGAGCTGCGAGAAGCCGATCTCTACGATCAGGTCAGCCAAGCGTTCGCGGTCTACTTACCGGTGAAATCCGTCGGCGTGGTTGGGGATGCTAGGCGCTACGAGCATGTGATCGCGCTGCGCGCGGTCGAAACCATCGACTTCATGACCGCGCGCGCTGCGCGCTTGCCCTATGAATTTGTTGAGCGAGTAAGCAATCGCATCGTCAATGAGATCGCCGGCGTTTCCCGAGTGGTTTACGATCTTTCCTCCAAGCCACCGGCGACCATCGAGTGGGAGTAGCAGACACCGTCGCTGACGAGCGCTGGATGGATCGGGCGCTGTTGCTGGCCGAGCAGGCAGCAATCCATGGTGAGGTGCCCGTAGGAGCCATTGTAGTGCGCGATGGCGTTTGCCTTGGAGAAGGCTATAACCAACCCATTTCTACCAACGACCCCACGGCTCACGCTGAAGTGATTGCGCTGCGAGCGGCAGCCGTTGCGGTAGGAAACTATCGACTGCCAGGAGCAACGCTCTACGTCACCGTCGAGCCCTGTACCATGTGCGCGGGCGCATTAGTACACGCTCGAATCGCGCGCCTGGTATACGGTACTGTTGAGCCCAAAGCTGGCGCGGTAGAGAGCGCAACGCAAACTTTGGCGCACAGCGCGATGAATCATCGAGTTGACTCTTGTGGTGGCGTGCGGGCGCAGCAAGCTGCGCAACAGTTGCACGCCTTTTTTGCCCAGCGGCGAACGAACCAACAGGAGCCTGCTGCCCATGACTGAGCTTGTGGTCTTGCCGGGTTCGCCGGCGCTTTCTCAGTTTCGCTTAGACAAGCTGCGTGCTGAGCTACAGGCGCGCTGCCCCCAAGTGGTCGTTACTAGCCTATACGCTGAGTCCTTGCACGTGCTGCATGCTGCCGAGCCTTTGTCTGATTCCCAGCAGCAGATTGCCCAGTCCTTGCTGACTTATGGCCCCCAGCAGGGCTGGCCGCGACGACAAGGTGAGCTGCTGTGCACCGTGGCGCCGCGCTTGGGCACCATCTCGCCGTGGTCAAGCAAGGCCAGCGACATTTTTGCGACTGCTGGTCTGACATCGGTTAAGCGAGTAGAGCGCTGCACTCGCTGGTATGCAGATATTGAATATCAAGAATTGATGAGTGCCGAACTGCGGGCAGATTTGTGCTCGCCCCTGTTCGATCGCATGACCCAGCGATTGGTGGAAGAAGCCGAGTTGAGTTCGCTATTCGCTGCCCAAGATCCAGCGCCAATGCAAACCGTGCCGCTGCTGGCCCAGGGCAATGAGGCATTGCAGGCGGCAAACCTGAGCTTGGGCCTCGCGCTCAGCGAAGATGAGATTGACTATCTCAGTGCCGCCTATGACAAGCTCGGTCGCGATCCCAGCGATGCTGAGCTGATGATGTTTGCCCAAGCCAACTCTGAACACTGCCGGCACAAGATCTTTAATGCGACCTGGGAAATTGACGGTGAAGTTCAACCCCTGTCGCTGTTCAACATGATTCGTAACACCCATGCGCAGATCAACGGTGCTGGCGTGCTTAGTGCCTATTCCGACAATGCTGCGGTGATTGAGGGGCCGCGGGTGCCGCGGTTTCGGGCGGATCCTAAAACTCGTGTGTACGATTACCACGGTGAAAACATTCACATAGTGATGAAGGTGGAGACTCACAACCACCCCACTGGCATTGCGCCTTACCCTGGTGCAGCAACCGGCTCAGGTGGAGAAATTCGCGACGAAGGTGCGGTCGGGCGAGGCTCCAAGCCGAAGGCGGCGTTGACTGGGTTCACTACTTCCCATTTGAATTTGCCAGAGTATCCGGAGCCATGGGAGCTAGATACCGGCAAGCCTGAGCACATGGTCAGTGCTTTGGACATCATGCTCGAGGGCCCCATTGGGGGTGCGTCGTTCAACAACGAATTTGGTCGCCCGGCGCTCACCGGTTATTTTCGCACCTACGAAGCGCCTGATCCGTTGCAGGCTGAACTCGTACGGGGCTATCACAAACCAATCATGATTGCTGGCGGTGTTGGCAACATTCGCGCTGAACACGTGCAGGCGCAGTCACTGCCGCCAGGAACCGTGCTCGTGGTGTTAGGCGGGCCAGCCATGCTCATCGGCCTCGGCGGCGGTGCGGCTTCGAGCGTTGCCTCTGGAAGCGCAGCTTCTGATTTGGACTTTGCCTCTGTCCAGCGTGACAACGCTGAAATGGAGCGGCGCTGCCAGGAAGTGATTGATGGCTGCGTTGCCCTAGGCGCGAACAACCCCATCCGCTTGATCCATGATGTTGGGGCCGGTGGTTTGTCTAACGCGTTGCCGGAGTTGATTGACGATGGTCAGGCCGGGGGACGCTTTGAGCTACGCCAGGTGCCGAACGCCGATCCGGGTATGTCGCCCATGGAAATCTGGTGCAACGAATCACAAGAACGCTACGTGATGGGTGTAGAAGAGGCGGCGCTGGAACAGTTTACCGAGCTGTGCGCGCGCGAGCGCTGCCCGTTTGCGGTGGTTGGGGAAGCCACCGCACAACCTCAGTTGCTCGTGCATGATTCCCATTTCGATAACAAGCCGGTAGACATGCCCTTGGCCCTGTTGCTCGGCAAGCCACCGAAGATGACCCGCCGTTTTAGTCGCAGCGTCACAGCGGAGCAAGCTCTGGATCTGTCTGGCATCGATGTGGTGGATGCTTTGGCGCGAGTGCTGCGATTTCCTGCGGTTGCGAGCAAACAGTTCCTGGTAACCATTGGAGATCGCTCAATCACTGGTCTAGTCATGCGTGATCAGATGGTTGGACCTTGGCAAGTGCCAGTGGCGGATGTGGCGATCACTGCAGCAGGACATACCACTTACTGTGGTGAAGCGTTTGCCATGGGTGAGCGCTCACCGCTTGCCGTGAGCCACCCGGCGGCATCGGCGCGCATGGCGGTTGCTGAGGCGCTGACGAATCTTGCCGCAGCTGGCAGCATCGCGCGGGAGCGAATCGTGCTCTCGGCTAACTGGATGGCTGCGGCGGGTACAGCGCAAGATGATCAAGCCTTGTTTGATGCGGTGAAGGCAGTGGGCATGGAGCTGTGTCCGGCCCTTGGCATTGCAATTCCCGTGGGCAAAGACAGTCTGTCTATGCGCACTCGCTGGGGCGAGCGGGAAGTGGCTGCGCCGCTAACGCTGATTGTCAGCGCCTTCGCACCGGTCGCCGATGTGCGCCGAGCCGTTACACCAGAATTGCGAAGGCTAGATGGCGAAGTTGCGCCGCTGTTGTTGATTGAGACACCGACGACGCCGCGGCGCTTGGGCGGCAGCGCCTTGGCTCAGGTTTACTCTCGCCCCGGTGGCGCTGTGCCCGATGTGGATCAACCGGCGCTGCTAGCCGCCCTGTTTGATGTCATTCAGGCGCTAGCAAGCGAAGAAAAACTACTCGCCTACCATGACCGCAGCGATGGCGGCCTAATAGTCACCTTGCTAGAAATGGCGTTCGCGGCGCGTATCGGGTTGGATATCGCCTTTGGGCCGGAAGCTGGCGCTTCTCGCGAAGCGCTCCTGGCCATGTTGTTTTCCGAGGAGTTGGGCGTTGTGGTGCAAGTGCGCTCGAATCATGAGGCTGAAGTGCGCAGGCGCTGCCAAGAGCTTGGTCTGGCCGTTACTCAGGTTGCTGGTGTGCGTAGTGATGAGCGAATTGTTATCAGTACGGGTGATGAACTAGTGCTCGCCAGTGATCGTGCAGAGTTGCAATCGCAGTGGGCGTTGACCAGCTATCGGCTGCAGCGCCTGCGTGACAATCCGCAGTGTGCGGAGCAAGAGTACGCGCGAATAAAGGCACCGCTTGCCGGTTTTTCAGCGAAGACCACGTTCGATGTGAACGACGATGTGGCTCAGCCATTTTACATCGGCACTGATCGCCTGCCTGTTGCGATTCTGCGAGAACAAGGGGTTAACAGTCAGCTGGAGATGGCTGCGGCTTTCGATCGAGCGGGCTTTTTGCCAGTAGATGTACACATGACAGACCTGTTGGAGGGTCGCGTGTGGCTACCAGACTTTGGCGCATTGGTTGCTTGCGGCGGTTTTAGCTATGGCGATGTGCTCGGTGGTGGCGGTGGTTGGGCCAAAAGCATCCTCTATCATCCGCGGGTGCGGGATCAGTTCGCAGAGTTTTTTGCCTCTGAGCGGTTGGCTTTGGGCATTTGCAACGGCTGTCAGATGTTTGCCAATCTGAAATCCATCATTCCTGGAGCCGCACACTGGCCACTGTTCGTACGCAACCGCTCTGAGCAATTTGAAGGGCGGACGTCACTGGTGCGGATTGAGCCCGGCGATTCCCCTTGGCTGAAAGGTATGGCAGATAGCGTGTTGCCGATTGCCGTGGCCCATGGGGAAGGCCGTGCGGAATTCAACAGCGAGGCGAGCGCCGATGCGCTGTGGCAGGCTGGAGACGTTTGCTTGCGCTACGTAGATCACGCTCACCAGCCAACTGAGCAGTATCCAGACAATCCTAACGGCGCAGTAGGTGGGTTGGCTGGGGTCACCGCTGCCCAAGGCCGGGTATTGGCAATGATGCCTCATCCTGAGCGAGTGTTTCGCGCCTACGCGAACTCTTGGCGCGATCAGCGCTGGCAGGAAGACGGCCCGTGGATGCGTTTGTTTCGCAACGCCCGGGTTGCGCTAGGTTAGGCGATGAGCCAACGGGTGTTTCTCGGCCGCGTGGCTAGACCGTTCGTTACGGTGGTGGAGCGCTACTGGCCATTGCTGGTCTGCACATGCGGCACATCATGGGCTACTGTTTCGTGCTGTTTCCGGTTAGCGGGTTGACGCTTGGCGGTGCCATTGTGTTGGCAGGATACTGGCTCTAGGCGCCAGCTCCCGGAGCGTTGGTCGCGAAGATGACCAGCAACAGCATATCTTCTTCTATCTCGAAGAATGAATGGGTCTCAGTAGCCTGCACATGCAGCACGGTTCCTGGCTTGACCGCTTGCACAGTACTACCTTCGCTGCTTCCCAGACGCATTTGTGCTCGTCCTTCGAGCACATAGTAGACCTCATCTTCTTCGTGAGGCGTCTGCATGTCTGCGGCACCCTTTGGCAGCTGGTAGAGACCGCAGTGCAGCGAAGGTACCCGCAAGAACTCCTTGTACGCCACAACACCTGGCGCCAGCTGCGTGCGAATGGACTCGATGTCGAAGAGCTGCCAAGGATCGATCTGTTCTGAAGCCATACTGCCCCGCCGCCGATGAACTAGAGGAGGCGAAGCATCAGCGTCTCGTCAGGGCTTGTCAATCCACTCGCTTGCCACGATGTCTAGAGACGCAGACCCAAACTCAGACCAAAGACCCAAGGGTCGATTTCAACGTCACCCAGACTCGTACCGTCGAGCTTGGCTTTGGTTTCAATCTGCATGTAACGGACTTCTGCGTTGAGGAACAGGGTCTCGGTAATGTCGAAGTCCATACCCAACTGCGCTGCAGCACCGACGGAGGTATCCAGTGACAGATCGCTGGCTGCCAGAGCGCCGCTGGTATCTTCTTCGAAAAATAGAGTGACATTGATGCCTGCCCCAACGTAGGGCCGAATTTTACCGCCAGGATTAAAGTGATACTGCGCTGACAAGGTCGGTGGCAGCTGTTTAGTCTCGGCGACCTTACCGCCGTTAACGAGCTCGATGTCGTGCTTGAAGGGCGCTGCTGCCAATAGTTCTACGGCCCAGTGCTCATTCAAAAACCGAGTGAGGTTGAAGGTCAGCATAGTAGCGTCATCGACCTCGACGATGTCATGGTTGTCGGACTTTGGCGCAACGTTGTGCGCGCCTACCCGAAGTAGCCAAGGGCCGGATTCGGCCGCAGCGCTGAAGCTGGCGAACAGGGCGATCAGTGCTGCAATAAGTGTAATCGTGATCAAAATGTGCCGATGCTGGCTGCTGAAAAATTGATGCGCGAGGTTCCGGCCCATTCTGGGACTCCTTTTACTGGCAAACAGGTGTGCCTGCTAATCTGCGCTCACGGCTACGCGGGGACAGTCAGCAGAGCTGTTGCTTACTCTAGGCAGCGCGTAGGGAAGGCACTTGATCTGAATCAAGTCGGCTTCCAACCCGAGTAAGTAGAATTACAGATGGTGGCAAGCTGCGTGCTGAGGCAATCTCAGATCATGCAGACGCAGCGTATGATCTCAGCAAAAGCCTCGATAACGCCTGTAACCAAGGCACCTTCAAAAAGGGCCCAGGGGAATAAACGTTGCCTGAATTGTCCGAATAGGTCCGCTTGTATTGCCGCCGAACTGGATCGAGAGCGGCTCATGCTGCTGCCAGAGATACTATCCTGCTCAGAAGTGCTCAAGCCTGGCAGTCACCTGTTCCGGCCGGGTGACCCGGCCGACGTCCAGTACCACGTGCGCTCGGGAGCGCTAAAAACCTATGCGCTGAATGCCCAGGGTGACGAGCGCGTCACCGGTTTCTACTTGCCCGGTGAGGTACTTAGTAACAGCCAGATCGAAGGCCGGCGCCGAGAGGGCGCAATCGCCTTGGAAACTGCCACGGTCTGCCGCTTGCGGCTGCAGGACGTCGGGCGCTTGCAGGATGTGGCTGCTCTGCCAATGCTCATGACCAAGCTCTCCCAGCGAGAAACGCTGTTAACCGAACATCAGCTGAACCTTGCCGGAACCGCCTCGTTGCCTCGGTTTGTGGGCTTTTGCCTGCAATACAGTGCTCGCCTGGCCAAGCTTGGTCGTTGTTCCCAGCACCTGCCCTTGCCGATGAGTCGAACCGATATCGCCAGCTATCTGGGCATGACCCTGGAATCCTTATCCAGGGTTTGCGCCAAACTCAGCAAGGGCGGTTTGTTGCTGGCACAGCCTAAAGAAATGCAACTACTAGACCGACCGGCACTAGAAGCGCTGGCAGTCCCAGGAACGTACTAGCCGGCCTTCTGCAGTTCTATACTGGGCCATGACTTCTACCTGGCCCAAGGTCATCGCCCACGCCGATCTCGATGCGTTTTACGCCTCGGTGGAGCAGCTGGACGATCCTGCGCTGCGAGGCCAACCGGTGATCGTAGGTCCAAACAGTCGCAGAGGAGTGGTGCTAACTGCCAGCTACGAGGCCCGCCCGTTCCGCGTGGGTAGCGCGATGCCTATGGCAGAAGCGCTGCGCCGGTGTCCAGGAGCCGTGGTGGTGGCACCCCGCTTTGATCGCTACACCGAGCTGTCTGCCAAAGTGATGGCGGTGTTTCGCAACTTCTCACCCGAAGTGGAAGCCATCAGCCTGGATGAAGCCTTTTTAAACATGACCGGCACCGAACATTTGTTCGGTCTGCCAGCAGAAATGGCGGAGCAGTTGCGCGCCGAAGTAAGAGATGCCACTGGTGGGTTGACGATTTCTGTCGGGGTCTCCGGAACCAAGTATGTGGCAAAGGTTGCCAGCGGCTATCGCAAACCCGACGCCGTGACCATAGTCGCGCCGGAGCAGGCGCAGAGTTGGCTGGCACCCCAGTCAGTCAGTCGGCTCTGGGGTGCCGGCCCAAAAACCCAGGCCCGCCTCGAGCAGGCGGGCTATGCGACCATCGGTGATCTCGCGGCTGCCGGCGAGCAGTCCCTGGTGGCACAGTTTGGTGCTCTTGGCGGGCGTTTTCATGCCTTGGCCCATGGTCGCGACCCTCGCCGAGTGGCCACCGCGCGCCGAGTCAAGTCCATCAGCTCCGAGCGCACGTTGAATCAGGACCTGGTGGCGCGCGCGGATCTTAGTGCGCATCTGCGGCGTTCGGCAGATCGGCTGGGGAAGCGCCTGCGGGCCAAACAGTGGTTGGCAGGTGGGGTACGCGTAAAACTAAAAACCACAGATTTTCAAACCTTTACAAGGCAAAGGTCGATCCAACCTACGGATTCGGCAGCGGCTTTGCACGCCTTCGCTTTGGATTTGCTAGGTCAGTTCGAGCACCCGGGTCCGTTTCGCTTAGTCGGGCTCGGTAGCTTCGACCTGCAACGAGCAGAAACAGCGCCGCAATTGGATCTGTTTGCCCAGCCCGGTGCGGATGGCGCTGATCCAGCGCGCACCCGGCGGCAGTTGGAGGCCGTCATCGATGACCTGGAAGCGCGCTTCGGCGAGGGCGCAGTGCGCCGCGCCCGTGATCTGTCCGATGCAACCGTGCTGCGCACCGGCATTAACCTGGACTTCGAAACTGACGCAGAGCCTGGCGGCTCAGACGATTAGCGCTCCCCGCGGGATTGCGCCAACGCGGTATAATCACAGCCTTTGTGAACGCGAGATTTTCCATGTCAGATGCGCCAAACGGTGAGTCCGAACAAGCCCAATGGCAGGCATTGGCAGAAAAAGAGCTGCGTGGGAAGCCACTACCAGACCTGACCTGGCAGAGCCCGGAAGGGATCGACATCAAGCCTCTGTATACCCAGGCCGACCTTGAGGGCCTAGAAGACGTCGATACGCTGCCCGGGCTCGCGCCGTTCAAACGCGGTCCTCGAGCGACCATGTATACCAACCGGCCGTGGACCATTCGGCAGTACGCGGGGTTTTCCACGGCAGAAGAGTCCAATGCTTTTTACCGTGAGAATCTGAAGGCGGGTCAGAAGGGCTTGTCGGTGGCCTTTGATCTGGCCACTCACCGTGGTTTCGATTCAGATCATCCACGGGTATCCGGTGATGTGGGTATGGCCGGGGTTGCCATCGATTCAGTGGAAGACATGAAGATCCTGTTCGAAGGGATTCCGCTGGATCAGATGTCAGTGTCCATGACCATGAACGGTGCGGTGCTGCCTGTGCTCGCCGGTTACGTAGTCGCAGCCGAGGAACAGGGCGTTGCTCAGGCAGAGCTCGCTGGCACCATTCAGAACGATATTCTTAAAGAGTTCATGGTGCGTAACACTTACATCTACCCGCCGGAGCCAAGCATGCGGGTGGTGGCGGACATCATTGGCTATACCGCCAATCATATGCCGCGTTTTAATTCGATCTCGATCTCCGGATACCACATGCAGGAAGCCGGCGCGAACAACGTGCAAGAGGTGGCCTTCACCTTGGCAGACGGCTTGGAATACGTTCGCGCGGCGATAGCCACCGGCCAGGATGTCGATAAGTTCGCGCCGCGCCTGTCGTTCTTCTTCTGCATCGGCATGAACTTCTTCATGGAAGTGGCAAAGTTACGGGCAGCGCGAGTGTTGTGGCATGAGTTGATGAGCCAATTCGAGCCCAAGAACCCGGCATCGCTGATGCTGAGAACCCATTGTCAGACCAGCGGCGTTTCGCTGCAGGAGCAAGATCCTTATAACAACGTGGTACGTACTACCATCGAAGCCCTGGCCGCGGTGTTGGGTGGGACTCAGAGCTTGCATACCAATGCGCTAGATGAGGCCATCGCTTTACCGACGCCGTTCTCCGCGCGCATCGCCAGAAACACGCAGATCATCATTGCTGAGGAATCGCAGGTCACCAGGACTGTGGATCCAC
>JBPCXR010000248.1:0-3866 GCA_051027215.1 Pseudomonadales bacterium
CAATTTACTTCTGGTCATCTAACGAGGCAGCTCAACACGGCATCTCGAGATCGTGTGAGAGCGCCAAACCTGGGTTCGTATCGCCCGCCCTCCTCGAGCTTTGGTTCAAAGCCTTTTTCGTCGATCAGCCGTAAGCCAACGGTAAGCCCCTACCTTGGTCTGAATAGCTCATTTGATCAAGCCTCCTCCTACTTCAATAACGTCCGCCCTCAACAGCAGCAGCAGCAGGTCAACCAACAGCTCCGACGTCAGAATATGGCCAATCAACATCGGCTGAACCAGATGGCTGCTGCCGGTCCTTACAGCCCTCGTGGAGATGAAAATGCAGCTCCAACCGGTCATACGGCTGTCTTTCAAAACCTTGGGACTTATCTCAATACAGGCGGCTATTATTCGGGTGCTCCGGTGGCTCGTTAGAGTTCTGAGCTATCCCTTCTGCTAACTCTCTCGGTTTTGGCGGTAGTATTTCCAGCCTGGAATAAAGAAGCTGGCCGCGGAAACCAATCCGTAGAGTGTGATGCCATAAGGCCATTGAGCGTGCTGCATCATAGCCATAGCGATGGACATTACGAACATTGCCGTTGCATGGATATAGAAGGTACCGGTCAGAATTCCAGCCTTCACTACAAAGACCATGCCGCTGATTAGGCCGAGTACGGGCGAGAGCGTGAGTACGGGGAGTCCAAGCAGCGACTCGACGACAAACAGCAGGACGACGGCTACGATACTGCCTCCCCAAGCGTGAGCAATCTGACGTTCGATGGCAGTTACAGGCCCGGTTCGTCGACGGAGTGCCCAGAAGATGGGCGCCCAAACAGCTAGACCTCCTCCCCAGACTGTGAGATAGGGCCATGGGGTGTTCATGACAGGCCACGCGCCGCGGGATAAGTGGAGCCAGTTCGTCGTTAGGCAGAGCACGAGTAGGACCGCAGCATGCCACATCCAAAGGACGCCCCAGTTCTCCAAAACGCTTGCGTGCGGGGTGTCGCGAAAAACTCGCGCAACAATATGGGAAAACTTTCCGCTACGGGCAGAAATCGATTCTCCTGCCAAGAAAGCTTGCAGATCATCGGCAAGAAGACCGGCCGACGCATAACGCAGCTCCCCAGGCTTTTGGAGACAGCGCAGAACGATCATCTCCAGGTCGCGGCTTACGCGAGGATTCAAGAGCCGTGGCGGTAGCGGATCTTGCTCCAGAACCATTAGCACCGTGTCGACCGGCGAAGCGCCTTGTAATGGTGGTCTGCCGGTAAGCAACGTGTAGAGAATGGCACCCAGGCTGTAGACGTCAGATAGAGGTCCAACAAGGCCCCTGCCACTGGCCGCCTGCTCGGGTGCCATGTAGGTAGGGGTGCCAAGGATTGCCCCAGTCTGAGTGAGGGATTTCGAAGTCGTGACCTGCTTTGCTAATCCAAAGTCCGAAACGTGTGGCTGCCCAAGTTGGTCGAGAAGGATGTTCGCTGGTTTCAGGTCGCGGTGGATCACACCCTGCTGGTGGGCGTACTGAATTGCTCGGGCAACGACCATTATCAGCTCGGCGGCTTCACGTTCTGGAAGCGGCCCTTCAGCCATTTTGCTGGCAAGTGTTTGGCCGTTGATCAACTTCATCCCAAAATAATGGTAGCCCTCGGCAGTGCCAACATCGTAGATGGGAACGATGTGAGGGTGATCCAGCGTTGCCGCTGCAGCTACTTCTGCCTGAAAGCGAGCCTGCTCGTCGGCAGAAGCTTGGGCACCGCGGAGGATGAGTTTCACAGCGACGTCGCGTCCCAGACTCTTTTGTCGGGCGCGATAGACAATGCCCATGCCGCCACGGCCGATCTCTTCGTTGAGTTCGAAATCTCCCAACTGCTCAGGAGGCTTAATTTCGAGAGTAGCCGGCTGCGAACGCTCTGCGGTATCCTCAAAAAGCGGTCGATCTGCGACGGCGTCGACTACCATCGCGGTGCCCCACAATTCGCGAAGCTCTTTGGCCAAATGAGGATAGGCAGACGCGAGCTGCTCGATGCCAGGACGTGCCTCGGAATCAGGCTCTGTGAGCTGATTCAGAACCTCCGCAAGCTTCTGATCATGTTGCAAGGCTAGTGGGGTATCGTCACTCATGTTGGGTCGCCAGCTGAGTCGATCTGGTTGATGCCCTCTCGCAGCCGACGCATGGCGCGGAGATACCGCATACTGGCGGCTTGGGGAGAGAGATTTAGCACGATCGCCGTTTCGGCATTTGTAAGATGCTCGAAGTGTCTCATCAAAACGATTTCCTGATCATGTGAATCAAGCTGCAGACAAGCGGCTTCGAAGCGACGCTGAAGTTCGTGCCATGTGGCTGCGGCTGCGGGAGTCAACTCTTGATCGCGAAGCTGGGCCATCAAGTCGAGCGACGATTCGCCGGTAAAATTGCCAGCGATAGGTTGTTCGCGATCCAAGCTACGCCGAGCAGCGCCCCGATGCCGACGATGAGCATCGATAAGTCGGTCTTTGGCCATCTGACGCAACCAAAGATGAAAGGGCAGGACGGGATCTTGCAGGTACTTCTGCAAGCGGCGATTAGCTTCGATCATCACTTCTTGCACAATGTCGCTGGCATCGACGCGTCGTTTGAGCATTTGGTCCATTCTCAGGTCGATTAGCCGTCGCACCGCCTCACGATGCCGGTCAAGCAATTGATTGACGGCACTGCGGTTTCCGCTCTGTGCACTCAAGAGTAGTTGTTCGGTATTTTGGGTGTCAGGCCACATGGGACATCTCGAAATCAGGTCGATAGTCAATCGTCTCAGGCTGCACTGAAAGAATAGCGTGTTTTTGTCTTCTTGCTTCGTATGTGTGCTAGCAATGTCCCTTGCTAGTATCCTTGGAGCCGAGGTAGTTGGCAACGTGCCTAATATGGCGACCTATGGCTGTTGAACTGCTAGCTGACATCAGCAAAAAGTCGAACTGGGCAAAGTTTGACGGCAGGACGAGCCGATATTTGCAGTAGCTCTGTGCGCTTGATATGCGCTGGCGGTCCATTGGACCGCAGAGAACAAACTACCCAACAGTCTTTTAATGATATAGCTTGATGAGTGATTTAACTCCTGAACTCGCTGCCGACGTCGTTGCTGCCTGTCAGGCCGGTGCCGATGAAGTTTCTAGTGCACTGAGCAGGTCATTGGACGGCGAATTCACTGTGACTGTTGGAGATGCTGGGAAATACAATAGCGATGAAGCGCCCGACGGCTTCGATGGGGCAGGCTTGGCCATATTGTTCAAATCTGGCAAAGTTGGCTTTGCTGCTCTCCTACCTGAATCAAGCAACCTTCTTCCCAACTGGTATGCCAATCCCGCTGCCACAGGCGAAAGCAAGCTCAGTACGCTGGCGCAAGAGCTCAGCATGTTGCTGGTGCCAGAGGCACAAATTGCCGAGTTGTTTGAAGCTGCACGTGTCGAGCAGGTTGACTCGGCACTGACCACCGCCGTCGTTGCCTCTGACGCCGCTCTGGTGCCGCTTCAGATTTCCCGGGGGGAAATCTCGGGGCAAATGAGCTTGGTCTGGCCTTTGGCCTCGCCCGATATGCTGTTGTCAGCAGACACAATTGAAGAAGCAACTCCTGAGCCTACTCCTCTGATGAAATCTTCACCACCAACACAAATAAACAATTACTCGCAACTACCCCCCTACTCTCGCAGTTTGCTGAAGGTAAAAGTGCCAGTGCATGTCGTATTGGCGTCTAAGAAGGAAAAGATCGATAACGTTGTTGAGCTCGCCCCAGGAACGATCATAAAGTTCGACAAGTCCTGCGAGGAGTTGTTGCACTTGCACGTTGGAAACCAAGTCGTCGCCGAAGGCGAGGCGGTTAAGGTCGGCGACAAGTTTGGGTTCCGTGTCAGCG
>JBPCXR010000249.1:0-2704 GCA_051027215.1 Pseudomonadales bacterium
TATTACAGGCCGCCGACAGCGCCTGTTACGTGGCGAAAGACGCAGGTAGAAATCGCATTCATGTTTACCACGAGCACGACGCGCAGCTCGCCCGTCGGCACGGCGAGATGCAGTGGGTGTCGCGCATTCAACAGGCGCTCGAAGACGACGGCTTCCAACTGTACACCCAGCTCATTGAGCACATGCAATCCAACGCGGCAACCGGTTTGCACTGCGAGGTATTGCTACGTTTGGTCGATGAGACCGGCCGTGTCACTCTGCCCGGTGTCTTTGTACCCGCTGCCGAACACTACGACCTGGCGGTACGTATTGATCGTTGGGTCATCGATCATGTCTTCCGCTGGTTGGCTGAGCAACCCAACGTTGTCGATAGTCTCGAGCTGTGCACAATCAATCTTTCGGGTCACTCGTTGAGCGACCGCTTATTCGAGGCCCACATATTACGCCAGTTCGAAGCCACCGGCATTCCAGGTGAGAAGATTGGTTTCGAGATCACCGAGACCGCGGCCATCGCTAATCTCAACGATGCTACGCGTTTTATCAAGACGCTGAAGACCCATGGCTGTCGCTTTGCGTTGGACGATTTCGGCAGCGGGTTATCCTCGTTCGCCTACCTGAAAAACTTGCCGGTGGACTTTCTGAAGATCGACGGGATGTTTGTGAAGGACATGGTTGACGATCCTATCGATCTCGCGATGGTTCGTTCCATCAACGAGATTGGCCAGCTTATGGGCAAACAAACGATTGCGGAGTATGTTGAAAACGATGCCATACGCAATCAACTACGCGAACTCGGCGTCAATCTCGTGCAAGGGTTTGGGGTGAGCCGCCCTCAGCCGATAGCCCATCTAATGAAGGAAACAGAGCGCTACAGTCAAGTCAAGGCGAGATCGCGCACACCAATCGAATGAGCAGAAATCGAGCAGACTAGCGCGACAAACTAAACTGGCGTCATTAGGTTCATCACTGGCTTTAACATCATGCTTCGATAATAGTCGCCGGGAAACGGAATCCGCGTGGACGAATCCGTCAGGATGCGCACATCATCGTCAGATTCACCTGTAATTCGGCGAGCACTCAAGTAGCCACCGTTGTGTCCAGGCATGATCCCCAGCCCATTGTACGCCGCACTGATGTGCACGTTGCCGTCACCCATGACTCCGGCAATTGGGCGAAACAACGGCGTGTGTCCAGTCACCCCGTGCCAACCATGATCGAGACCAAGATCACGGATGCCTGGGTAGCGTTGTTCGAACAAACGTTGTGCAAGTGCCTTGGCACCGCTGGAGTCCTTCCATACCTGGGAATCGAAACTGGCGTAACCAAGAACCATGCGAACAAAAAAGTGCCCGGTTGGAGTTAGGCTGAAAGTGACGGGAAGGAGGCTGCTCTCGAATCTCAAAGTCCATCGATCTAGTCCCAGGCGCTTAGTTTCCTCGCTCGTAAGCTTTCTGGTGGCAAGACTGTACTGATGTAAGGGATACGTCCTGTGTTCGTACATACCAAAGCGGGGCGTGTATGCGTTGGTGGCTATCATGACATGATCCGCAATCACATCCCCTCGCGGGGTTGAGATTTTTGCTGGTATTCCATACTCGATCTTCAGCGCCGGTGATCGCTCAAACAACTCGACGCCAACCTTGAGAACAGCCTGTACGTGCCCCGCAACTAGTTTGGCTGGTTGTATTTTGAAGTAGTTTGGTGATTCAACTGCACCAGTGTAATAGTTGCTATTTATTCGTTCATTCAGTTCAGCGCCAGGTATCCACTGCTCACCTGGCGACAGCGCTGATTGGAAATTTGCCGCTTCCCGCTTCGATCTCGTCAACATCAACGTGGATGTGGGCGTAAAATCACAATCAATCTCCTCTTGTTCGATGAATTCTCGCAGCCGTGTCAAACCGCGATCAGCAAAACCCGGGTGGTCTACACCCACGCATCTTGCATACACGGCTCCTGAGTTACGAGAGCTGGCACCCGAGCCGATCTCGTGAGAGTCGAGCACCATGACATTCCAGTCTGGGCGAAATTTCTTCACGTAGTAAGCACATGACAATCCGGTATACCCCCCTCCAACAACCACAAGGTCCACTTTGCGCGGACCTTCAAAGGAATTAAATGTAGGCAAAGGGGGGGCTTGTGTTGTCCACAGACTCTTGTCCCGAACCGCATCGACCTCAACACCCTCAGGCGCAACCATAAGGCCTATCAATCCAGGAGCAGTTACGGCTGCAGTGCCGCCTGCCAGCAGCAGTGTGCGTCTGGTAACGTTCAAATTACTGCTCCAGGCGCCTTTTCGGCGATAGGAATATCGCGCAGGTAAAGCTCGTTCTGGGTACTGTCGAGATTACGGGCAAACTCGTGGCCCGAATAGACCGCGTGCACCAACGCGCCTGCCGACAGGGCATCCCCAATGCGCTCGACAGATTTTATTCCGGCGCCTTCCCATTCTGTGCTGCGAACCTGCAACTGCTGGTACAATTCATCGCTAGGCAACCTAAGACCAACGATAACCACAGATTGCGCAGGCACCACATGGGCTTTGTCGGTAAAGATATTACTCAACGTTACCCGCTTACCGTCGAATGACTTTAGCAGCGCCTGGGTGGTAATGCCAACGCCCAGTTTATCCAACGCCAAATGTATGAATGGCTGCTCGTTCGTCATGATAGTCCAAGCGGAGGCATGCCCGGCAGGGGTCGCG
>JBPCXR010000250.1:0-22423 GCA_051027215.1 Pseudomonadales bacterium
GTCGAAGGCTTGGGCGGCATGACCCGAGCGGTCGTTTCCGGTATGCCGAAGCAGCGTATCGAAGAGGCCGCAGCAAGGCGTCAGGCTAGGGTAGAGCGCGGCGAAGACACTATCGTCGGGGTAAACAAGTACCAAGTTGATGGCAGTGGCGAGCAGGTGGATGTGCTCGCGGTAGACAACGACAAAGTGCGCAATGCCCAGCTTCGCCGATTGACCGCGGTTCGGGCCAGTCGCGACGAAGTTGCTTGTCAAGGTGCCTTAGACGCGCTCACCGAAGGTGCGAAGAACAACACTGGAAATCTGCTCGAATTGTCGATCAACGCAGTGCGCGCCCGGGCTACCGTTGGTGAAGTTTCGGATGCCTTAGAAAAGGCCTATGGACGGCATCAGGCTGTTTCGAAACGGACCAAGGGCGTGTACGCAAACGAGTACGGTGATGCGCCGGAATTCAGTAAAGTCAGCGATGAGGTCAAGGTCTTCACAGACATCGAAGGTCGTGCGCCCGCAATCTTAGTCGTAAAAATGGGCCAGGATGGCCACGACCGTGGCGCCCAGGTGATTGCCAACGCATTTACGGATTTTGGTTTTGACGTCAGTGTCGGTCCACTGTTTCAAACACCCCAGGAAGCCGCCGATATGACGGTTGCCGGGAACGTGCACGTGATCGGCATCTCGACGCTGGCGGGCGGTCATAAGGCGCTGGTGCCGGAGCTAATCGCTGAGTTAAAAACCCGCGGTAAGGAAGACGTGGTGGTGGTCTGCGGTGGGGTCATTCCCCAGCAGGACTATCAGTTTCTGTATGACGCCGGGGTCGATGCCATCTATGGTCCGGGCAGCAATATTCCAGAGGCGGCGAGTCGTGTGCTGGAGCTCATCCCGGGACGCAACCGTTAGTCAGCAGCGTGCGCTTAGTAACACGGCGTGCTCCAATAAGAAGGAATACAAACGATGATTGGTAAGCTCAACCACGTGGCCATCGTAGTGCCGGATTTGGCCGCAGCTGGAGCGCTGTACCGCGATTCCATGGGCGCTAAGGTGACGGAAGCTGTAGACCTACCGGATCACGGCGTTACCACCGTATTTGTGGAGTTGCCGAACACCAAGATCGAGCTATTGCATCCCTTCGGTGAAGACTCACCGGTTGCGAAGTTCCTGCAAACGAATCCTGCAGGCGGTATCCATCACCTGTGCTACGAGGTTCAAGACATCCACGCGGCGATTGCCAAATTGGTTGGCGATGGCGCCCGGGTGCTCGGTGACGGTCAACCTAAAACTGGTGCACACGGCCTGCCGGTGGTGTTTTTGCATCCAAAAGATTTCTGCGGAACCCTAGTCGAACTTGAAGAGGTGGCCTAAGTTGAATGCCCAGTCCTATGACGCGTTAATCGTTGGCGCGGGTTTCGCTGGCACTTTCATGCTCTACCGACTGCGCCAGCAAGGCCTGCGGGCTAAGGTGTTGGAAGCGGCCGATGGACCAGGCGGCACCTGGTACTGGAACCGCTATCCGGGCGCTCGATGCGACATCGAGAGCATGGAGTATTCGTATCAGTTCTCCGAAGCGCTGCAACAAGAGTGGGAATGGTCTGAGCGCTACGCCACCCAGCCGGAGATTTTGCAGTACATCAATACGGTGGTAGACCGCTTCGATCTGCGTTCCGACATGCAGTTTAACACCCGAGTCGCCAGCGCCCAGTTCGACGATGCGCAAAAGCGCTGGACGCTGACAAGTACCGAAGGCGAGGTGTTCGATGCCAAGTTCGTCGTCATGGCCACTGGCTGTCTGTCATCGGCCAACCTACCGCAGTTTGAAGGCTTAGAGAGCTTTGCCGGTGATTGGTATCACACGGGCCACTGGCCTCATGAGCCAGTGGACTTCAGCGGCAAGAAGGTGGCGGTTATCGGCACCGGCTCTTCGGCCATTCAGAGCATTCCCTTGATCGCGGAGCAGGCTGCGCAGTTGACCGTGTTCCAGCGCTCGGCCAATTACTCAGTACCGGCCCACAACCAACCGCTGGATCCGCGCAAAGTGGCCGAGATTAAATCGAGTTATGGGCAGTTTCGACAGGCGAATAGCGAGACCGCCTTCCATGCCGATTTTGGCTACAACGAAGCCAACGCGCTGGATGTGACTGCCCAAGAACGCCAACAGGAATATGAGGCGCGCTGGGCGCGCGGCGGGCTGCCCTTTATGGCGGCTTTTGCCGACCTGCTTTTCGTGCCTGAAGCCAACGATACTGCCGCAGACTTTCTGCGTGGCAAGATTCGCGGCATCGTGGAGGATCCGGAAACCGCAGAGCGACTGCTGCCGTCATCGGTGGTGGGATGTAAACGCCTGTGCGTCGATACCAACTACTTTGCGACTTACAATCGTGACAATGTGCGCTTGGTAGATGTCTCGGAAAATCAGATCCAGCGGCTGACAGTAACCGGGCTTGAGACTCAGGATCAGTCCTACGCCTTCGATGCCATCGTCTTCGCCACCGGCTTTGACGCCATGACAGGTGCGCTAACCAAGATCGACATTCGCGGGGAGGGCGGTCGACGGCTAATCGATGCTTGGTCCGAAGGCCCGAAAACTTATTTGGGCTTGTCGGTCGCCGGATTCCCCAACTTATTTACAGTGACCGGCCCAGGCAGCCCCTCAGTGCTCACCAACATGTTGCCGTCCATAGAACATCACGTGAACTGGATTGCCGATTGCATTCGCTACGTGAACGAGCAGGGTGTGCGGGCCATCGACGCTACCACAGATGCCCAAGATCAATGGGTTGCCCACGTAAACGAAGTGGGGGATACCAGCCTTTATCCGCGCTGCAACTCTTGGTATTTGGGCGCGAACATTCCAGGCAAACCCCGTGTTTTCATGCCGTATCTGGGTTTCCCACCCTACGCTGAGAAGTGTCAGGAGGTTGCTGAACACGGTTATCAGGGCTATGCGCTGCGCTCGTAAGGCGCACTGCCTGGCCGGTTAAGGCGGTGCTACTCGAATTCTAATATGGCCTGGTCGACCTGAAGGCTGTCGCCTTGCTCAGCGAGCACGGTTTGTACGATGGCGTCTTCGTTGGCACGCAGGCTGTTCTCCATCTTCATGGCTTCAACCACAGCGAGCTCCTCTCCGGCTTTTACCACATCGCCTTGTTTAGCCAGCAAGCGGACGAGAACACCGGGCATGGGAGACAGCAGGTACTTGGAAAGGTCTGGTGCTTTCTTTTCCAGCATATGACGGGTGAGTTCCGCTGCCGTTGGTGTGACAACCAGTGCCTCGACGGCTCTGCCGCGGTAAAACAAACGATATCCGGCTCCTGTGGGGTCGATCTGCATAACGACGGCGTCGCCATTCACGGTAGCTCTAATGACACGATCGCCCAACAGCGATTCAGAGCGAATGCGATAGACCTTGTTTTCGTAAGTGATGGCGTAGCCATCTTCATCATGAGCGATGTAAACCGGATAGTGAGTTTTGTCGGCAACTACGACCCATTCATTGGCGGGCTCTCTTGGCGGCTGTGACATTCGAGCCAAGCGCTCTTCCTGGCGAAAGTGCGTTAGCGTGGCGATGGCAACCGGCACCAGTGGGTCCGCCTGGGGTACGTGCCCGGAGTTAAATCCGTCGGGATATTCTTCAGCAATGAAATTGGTGGTGAGTCTGCCTTCGGCAAAGCGCGGGTGCGCGATCAGAGCGTTCAAGAAGCTGATGTTGTGAGAGACGCCGCGAATGTAGTAGCTGTCCAACGCATGTCCCATCTGCTCGATGGCTTGTTCCCGGGTTTCGCCGTAAGTGATGAGCTTGGCGATCATGGGGTCGTAGTACATTGACACTTCGCTGCCTTCAACAATGCCGCTGTCGACCCGCACTTGTGGGGTTTCTTCCGGGGGCTGATAGTCCACCAGGCGACCGATGCTGGGCAAAAAGTTCCGGAACGGATCTTCAGCATAGACTCGGGCTTCCAGTGCCCAGCCCGTCAACGTTACATCGTCCTGGGTGAAGTCCAGCTTGCGTGCTTCGGCAACGCGAATCATCTGCTCGACCAGGTCCAGCCCAGTTACCAGCTCGGTGACCGGGTGTTCCACCTGCAGGCGCGTGTTCATTTCGAGGAAGTAAAAGTTGCGCTCGCTATCGACAATGAACTCCACGGTACCCGCGGATTCGTAATCTACCGCTCTGGCCAGAGCTACGGCTTGCTCACCCATTGCTCGACGCGTGGCTTCGTCTAAGAAGGGTGACGGGGCCTCTTCGATCACCTTTTGGTGGCGTCGTTGAATCGAACACTCGCGTTCGCCCAGATACACCGCGTTGCCATGTTGGTCCGCCAGGACCTGGATTTCGATGTGGCGCGGATCTTCGATGAATTTCTCGGCGAACACGCGATCGTCACTGAAGCTCGACTTGGCTTCGTTGGTTGCCTGCTCGAAGCCATCGCGGCATTCGACATCGTTGCGTACAACCCGCATACCCTTGCCCCCGCCGCCCGCGCTGGCCTTGAGCATGACCGGATAGCCGATGTCTTTGGCGATCTCAACAGCGTGAGCGGCATCACGAATGACATCGGTGTAGCCGGGGATGGTGCTGACCCCGGACTCCTTGGCCAGTGCCTTGGAGGTGATTTTGTCGCCCATCACATCAATGGCTCGCAGCCCAGGACCGATGAAGGCGATGCCTGCGTCGTCCAGTGCCTGACGAAACTTCTGGTTCTCTGACAAAAATCCGTACCCGGGGTGCACCGCATCTGCGCCAGTTGCTTTGCAGGCATCGAGAATTCGATCGATGCGCAGGTAGCTATCGGCGGATTGGGGTGGGCCTATGTGAACCGCTTCATCAGCCAAGCGCACATGGAGCGCTTGTTCGTCAGCGTCTGAGTAGACGGCGACGGTTTTTATCTCCATGCGTTTTGCAGTTTTGATGACCCGACAGGCGATCTCACCCCGATTGGCGATCAGTATTTTTTTGATGGGCTTTACGGTTTGCATGGGGCGAGGAACCTAGAGAGGAATGTTGCCGTGCTTGCGCCACGGGTTATCGAGTTTTTTATTGCGCAACATGGCCAGAGAACGGCAGATCCTGGCCCGGGTGTGGCGGGGCGAAATGACATCGTCCACATAGCCGCGCTGAGCCGCGATGAAAGGCGTCGCGAACTTTGCCTGGTATTCGTCGGTGCGCGCCTTGATTTTGTCTGGATCGCCGATGTCTTTGCGGAAAATGATCTCTACTGCGCCTTTGGCACCCATGACCGCGATTTCTGCACTTGGCCAAGCCAGATTGACATCGCCGCGCAAATGTTTTGACGCCATGACGTCATAGGCACCGCCGTAGGCTTTGCGAGTAATGAGCGTAACTTTGGGTACCGTGCATTCGGCATAGGCGTACAGCAGCTTAGCGCCGTGCTTGATGATGCCGCCGTATTCCTGAGCCGTTCCTGGCATAAAACCGGGAACGTCTACCAAAGTGAGAATGGAGATGTTGAAAGCATCGCAAAAACGTACGAAGCGAGCGGCCTTTTTGGAAGAATCGATGTCGAGGCAGCCAGCCAAGACCATAGGCTGGTTGGCGACCACGCCGACGGTTTCCCCGGCCATGCGGATGAATCCAACAACCATGTTTTGCGCATACTCTGGTTGAGTTTCGAAGAACTCACCCTCATCGGCGACTTTGGTAATGACTTCTTTGATGTCGTAAGGCCTAGAAGGGTCGGCTGGAACCAATGACTCGAGTGCCGGCTCTTCGCGATCGCTGGGATCATCTGTTGGCCGCATCGGCGCTCGCTCGCGATTGTTGCTCGGCAGGTAGTCAAAGAAGCGCCGGGTTTGCAGCAGCGCCTCGACGTCGTTGTCGATAGCGAGATCGGCAACCCCGGACTTGCGGTTATGAACGCTCGCACCGCCAAGCTCTTCGGGCGATACCACCTCAGCCGTAACTGTTTTCACAACATCTGGGCCGGTAACGAACATGTACGATGAGTCTTTGACCATGAAGATGAAATCGGTCATGGCGGGGGAGTACACGGCACCCCCTGCACACGGCCCCATGATCAACGAGATCTGGGGGATCACACCGCTGGCGAGAACGTTGCGTTGAAAAATCTCTGCGTAGCCGCCTAAGGAGGCGACGCCTTCTTGGATTCGAGCGCCACCGGAATCGTTCAGCCCGATAAATGGGGCACCCACTTTCATTGCTTGATCCATCACCTTGCAGATTTTCTCTGCGTGAGCCTCAGACAGGCCGCCACCGAACACTGTGAAATCGTGACTGAACACAAACACTAGCCGACCGTTGATTGTGCCATGTCCGGTTACTACGCCATCGCCGGGGATGCGCTGCTCCTGCATACCGAAGTCTGTGTTTCGATGCTCTACCAGCATGTCCCACTCTTCGAAGCTGCCGTCGTCCAACAGCAGCTCTAGGCGTTCCCGGGCCGTGAGCTTGCCTTTGGCATGTTGCCGCTCAATCCGTTGCTCGCCGCCTCCAAGGCGCGCGGCCGCCTGCCGCTGAAGTAGCTCAGCTTTGACCTGAGTGATGGTAGAGGTCATGGAAACTCCTGAATTCGGGCCGTCAAACCGGCGCGCAAGAATAGCCTAAGGAAGCCCCCGGGCTCTATAGCCCGGCGCTGATCGAAGCTTGGGTCGAGCTCGCAACATTTAGGTGGGGGCTCGACGCTTGAAGTCCAGCACTTGACTGCGGGTCGGGAACACGCCGCTTTGGCGATCGGCAAAGTAGTGTTTGAGCGTATGGGTGATGACTGGGAAAGACAGCGTATCCCAAGGGATGTCTGCTTCCGCAAAAAGCTCCACTTCCAGAGATTCTTCGCCTGCAGCGTAGGTGTTGCCCACTAGCCGAGCCCGATAAAACAGATAAACCTGAGAAATGTGCGGCAGGCTGAATAGCGTATAAAGACCGTCTATCTCAACCTTGGCCTCGGCTTCTTCCCAGGTTTCGCGAGCGGCAGCGGCTTCGGTGCTTTCGCCGTTTTCCATGAATCCGGCGGGTAAGGTCCAGTAGCCGTGACGTGGCTCTATGGCACGTTTGCAGAGCAACACTTGATCCCCGGCGCTGACCAGGCAGCCGGCGATGATGCGCGGATTGACGTAGTGGATCGTCTCGCAGGCATCGCAAACGCTACGCTGGCGGTTATCTCCCGCCGGAATCTTCAAGCTCACGGCAGCGCCGCATTTGCTGCAGAAATTCATAGGCCGCTGGGTTTCCTCAGATCACACTCATGCTTGGCTGGGCCGAGCGTACTTTGCAATCATACCTGTGAACAGGGCGCGACCGGGTGCTGCAGCGTGGTTGGCGCGCTTTACGGGATCTGCTTCTACGTGGGGTCGTCAGGATTCTAGCGGCGGGCTGAAGGGTAGGATGCGAGCACTATCGGACTCGGTGCGCAATGGCTGTGGACGACCTGCGGCAACGCTTGCGCGCTCGGCGGCCTGCTCTTCTATGGGAGTGACCAATGAACGGTGCAGATCAGCTAAGGATTGCGCCATCATTTCCGAAATTCGGATGGTTGCTGCGAGCGGAGTCGCTGCGCGCCGGCGTTCCATGTCCACCCGGAACTGTAGGCCCTCGAGCCGGCGTTTGTGTGCTTCGCACTGTGCTTGACCGATTACAGCGTCGGTGAGCTGCTTGCGCAGCACCTCGAGCTGATCTGGATCGTTACGTGCAAGGTCCAGCATTACGTCGAACGCCGGAAGCCGGATTTTCATGCAATCCCCCGAAACTGTTGTTCTCTGTGCCCCCGCCGGGTTACCGAGCCGGTTTGCAGTGCCCGTTAGCCGTGACGCTGCTCCGATCTGCTGGAAGGCACTCTTTTTGTGTCGTGGGGTTAATATGCGGGACGGGTTTGCGGCCGGGTACGCGCAAGGTGTGCGTACGTGTAAGCTGATTGTTAAATCCGCACGCTGCCTGCGTGTATTTTGGTTGTTTTGATAGTGGGGGTGGGTTGAATGCTGATGCAGCTTGACGATCGGCGGGTTTGTGCCGCTGGCGCATACTTTGTTGCGGACTCCGCAGTGGTGCTGGGGAATGTAGAACTGCACGAGGGCGCCAGCGTCTGGTTCAACGCGGTGCTACGAGGTGATGCAGATCGAATCGTCGTTGGTGAAGGCAGCAACGTGCAGGACGGCTCAGTCCTGCATACAGACCCAGGATTTCCTTTGATCATTGGTAAGCACGTTACCGTGGGCCACAAAGTGATGTTGCACGGTTGTCAGATAGGCGATAACAGTTTGATCGGCATCAACGCAGTGGTGCTCAACGGCGCAAAAATCGGTAGTAACTGCCTGATTGGCGCCGGTGCGCTGATTACCGAGGGTAAGGAAATTCCTGATAATTCCTTGGTTATGGGCGCTCCGGGCAAAGTGGTCAAGACGCTGTCGCCGGAGCAGGCTGCGGGCCTGAAAGCCAGCGCCGCACACTACGTTGCAAATGGTCAACGCTTTGCCAAAGGCTTGAAGCCGCAAGCTCAAGCCGATGCGTTGAAGGATGTGCAGACATGACTTTGGCAGCCACGCGTATTGCCGAGGCAGGCTTGGGAACCCCGGGATCGGCGAGCGCTACCCGAGCGCTGCTGCTTGGCAGCGGCGAGCTAGGTAAGGAAGTAGCGATCGAGCTCAATCGTTTGGGTGTCGAGGTGATTGCGGCGGATCGCTATGCCAACGCACCGGCTATGCAGGTTGCACATCGAGCAGTGGTTCTCGATATGCGGGATCCAGTAGCCCTTGGTGCGCTATTGGCGCGAGAAACACCGGATCTTGTCATTCCGGAGATTGAGGCCATTGCTACCGAGGTGCTGTTGGCATTTGAAGCCGCGGGAAACACTGTGGTTCCTACTGCCAGAGCAGCAAATCTGACCATGAACCGGGAAGGCATTCGTAATCTGGCTGCCCGGGAACTGGGCCTTGAAACTTCTCCTTACCGGTTTGCCAGTAGCGAAACGGAGTATCTAGCGGCGGTGGCAAGTATCGGCACGCCTTGCGTGGTAAAACCCATTATGAGCTCTTCAGGCAAAGGCCAGTCCACGGTGAAGACCGAAGCAGAAGCGCTGGCCGCCTGGCACGCAGCCCAGGCAGGATCCAGAGGCGCTGGCGATCGGGTTATCGTCGAGGGTTTCGTTGAGTTCGATTTTGAAATCACCTTGCTGACTATCCGTCATGTCGGTGGCACCAGCTTTTGCGATCCCATTGGCCACCGCCAGGTCAACGGGGACTATCAGGAATCTTGGCAACCTCAGGCCATGACGCCGACAGCGCTGGCGACCAGCCAGCAGATGGCCGCCCAAGTTACTGAAGCGCTCGGGGGCTATGGCCTATTTGGCGTAGAGCTGTTTGTTGCGGGTGAGACCGTCATTTTCAGCGAGGTCAGCCCCCGGCCCCACGATACGGGCATGGTCACGCTCATCAGTCAGGACCTCTCGGAGTTTGCACTGCACGCGCGAGCAATCCTGGGTTTGCCCATACCCAACATTCGCACGCTGGGTCCGGCGGCTTCAGCCGTGATCCTTGGGCATGGTGATTCGAACCAGATGCGCTACCAGGTCGGTAATGCCTTATTGGAACCAGATACCGGCCTGCGATTGTTTGGCAAACCTGAAGTCCGTGGTGAGCGACGTCTGGGCGTGGCCCTGGCGCTTGCCGAGTCGACTGAGGTGGCGCGGGAAAAAGCAGCCGCGGTAGCTGCCCAGGTGCAGGTCGAAATGTGAACCAGGCAGGTTATAGGCACAGCTTGGACTGGCTCTAACCGCAAGGTGGCGCTATATTTACGCCATGAGGTCCACAGCTATCCAAGCGATGAGCAATTCGGCTAGCCGCCGACGCGCAGCAAGCGTGTCGTTGGTTGCTGCTACTGTTGCTCGTCTAAACCTCCTGCTCCTGCCGGTTTAGCCGGCATCTATCTATACCCCAGGGCTTAGCCCACCCCGCTCTTTCTAACAAGCTCACAGCAAAGCGCTAAGGTTCCGCTTGGCTGGGGCACCGATCACTGCGATACGTTAGGATTCCGCTGCCAAGCGAACGTACGCCTAGGACACCGAGGAACACCATGACTGCTCAACAGTCTTCGTCGACTACCACTGGCCCTGCAATTCCGGAACCGCACAAGCGATCCGGGGGGCGGGCTAGTGGGCAGATGCCATATCAAAAGTACCGAGCTTTTACGCCCATCGACCTGCCTGACCGGCAATGGCCGTCGCGGGTGCTCAGCAGCGCACCGCGCTGGTGTTCGGTGGATCTGCGTGATGGCAATCAAGCGCTGATCGATCCAATGAACGTTGACGAGAAGTTGCGCTTGTTCGACCTGTTGCTGGAGGTCGGATTCGCTGAGATCGAGGTCGGGTTTCCCGCTGCATCGCAGCCCGACTTTGACTTTATCCGCCGCATTATCGACGAAGGCCGCATCCCTGACGGCGTGGCTATTCAGGTGCTGTGCCAGGCTCGTCCAGAGCTGATCGCAAAAACGGTGGAAGCGCTGCAGGGTGCGCCTAGCTGCATCTTCCATCTATACAACTCGACTTCTGAACTGCAGCGGCGAGTAGTGTTCAACATGGATATGCAGGGCATAATCGATCTTGCGGTGGAAGGTACGCGGATTGTTCGAGATGGCCTTGCCGGTTTGGATTCCAACATCACTTTCGAGTATTCCCCAGAGTCTTTTACCGGTACAGAGTTGCCGTTCGCGGTCGACATCTGCAGCGCGGTCATGGAGGAATGGGGTGCAACCGCCGAAGCTCCGATGATCATCAATCTGCCGTCAACGGTAGAAATGGCTACACCAAATGTCTACGCTGATCAGGTCGAGTGGTTTGGGCGCAACTTCCCAAAGCGCGACAACATCGTGATTAGCCTGCACACGCACAACGATCGCGGCACCGGCGTGGCGGCTACAGAACTTGCACTGATGGCTGGTGCCCAGCGAGTCGAAGGCACGCTATTTGGTAACGGTGAGCGCACCGGCAACTGCGATATCGTTACCACTGCAATGAACTTGTTCAGCCAGGGCGTCGATCCAGAGCTGAACTTCACCGACATGCCGCGCATACGCGAAACCGTTGAGGCGATTAACAAGCTGAACGTGCCAGAACGCCATCCTTATGCTGGAGATTTAGTATTTACGGCGTTTTCCGGTTCTCATCAGGATGCTATTCGCAAAGGCATGTCCAAAGTCGATCGAGCCCACTGGGAGGTACCGTACTTACCCATTGATCCAGCGGACGTGGGCTCTTCTTACAAAGAGGCCATTCGAGTTAACAGCCAATCAGGCAAGGGCGGCACGGGCTTCATTTTAGAGGAGCACTACGGGGTCAACTTACCCAGGCCAATGCTGGTGGAGTTTTCCCAGGTGGTACAGCGCATGACGGAGACTCTGGATCGGGAAGTGCGCCCGGAGGAGATACTCGATGCTTTGCTGGAGCGTTACGTTATCGAGACGGGGCCCTACCAGCTCAAGGACTACGACTTACTCAGTGGGCGGGATGCGGATCAACGGGTGGTTGCACGTTTGCTGGCCAATGACCAATTGATCCATTTGGATGGTCAGGGCAGTGGTCCCATCGAAGCCTTCGTCAACAGTCTGGTAGAAACCCTGAACGAGCCTTTAAACATTGTGGAGTACCACGAGCACGCGCTGCGAGCTGGAAAAGATGCGCGGGCGATCTGTCTGCTAGGCATCGACAATGAGGATGGGCAACCCTGTTACGGGATTGGAGTATCCCGTAACACGGTTACCGCGTCGCTGCAGGCCATCGTTTCGGCGATGAACCGGCGTTGGCGCGATGCCTCTTAGTCAGCGGCTCGACTAGTCAACGGCTCGACTAGTCAACGGCTCGACTAGTCAACGGCTCGACTAGTCGACCTGACGGAACACTTCAGCCGAATATTCGCTTTCTACGCCTTCGGCGTTGATCGCGGTTATGGCGAAGTAGTAGCCGCCGGCAGGGAGTGTTAGCTCAGCAGTCTGTACATTGCTGTCATCGATCTGGCTGTGCAGGTCGTAGACGCCACTGGTGTCACCGACGTAAAGTTTGAAGCCCGACAGTTCACCCACGGGCGAGCCGTCGGTGTTTTCCGTCGGTGGTGTCCACTCGAGGCTCAACAAGTCTGCGACGCTGACCGATGCCATGGCGATGGCCTGATTTTCGCCAGAGCCACAAACCAGCTCAAAGGTTGAGGATTGGCTCAGGTCTGCGATTTCCACAGAGCCGGACATGTCTTTGGCTCCGCTCCAGGCGCCGTCGGCGTTACACCACTCGGCGTTGCTCGCGCTCCAGTGCAGAGTCGTAGCTTCGCCAGCGATTATGGAATCTGGTGATGCACTAAGTGAGACGTCTGGCATCGGTGTTGGCTCTGGCTCAGGTTCGGGCAGAGGCTCGGGTTCTGGCTCAGGCAAAGGCTCAGGCTTCGGCTCCGGTTCAGGCTCGGGCAGAGGTTCAGGCTCGGGCAGAGGTTCAGGCTTCGGCTCCGGTTCTGGCTCGGGCAATGGCTCAGGCAGCGGCTTTGGCTCTGGCTCTGGCTTAGGTTCAGGCAGCGGCTCAGGCTCAGGGGGCAAAGGTTCCGGCTCAGGTTTGGGTGGCAGCTTACTCACGGAAACTCGAACTGCTTCCATCGACTTTCGTGATTTTGAGCCACAGGTCAATCGATATTCGTAGTCGCCGGGTGCACTAAAGGCAGGCGTTCGAAAAGTACCTTCTGTGTTTTTGCGACCATCCCAATGCCCAGATGCGTTACACCTTTTCGCATTCGTCGAAGCCCAGCTGAGACGCGCCTGTTGGCCAACTGTCAGCGTGGTGCTGTCTGCTTGAATGACGACGATGGGGTTCGGTTGGGGGTTACCCCGGTCAGATCGCTTAGCCCAGGTAGGGCTGCTTATCAGCGATGCACCAATCAGGAACAGGCAGAGGCGGGCTCCGCGTGCGTACCTGTGCATAGACTCTCCTTACTGCAATCTACTGCGCGGTAATACCCTGCCGGGGTTGGCAGGACCGCAAATAGCAGTAAGGGGAGATTAACGCCGTGTACGCGGCATTGAAGTGAAGTAGCCGTTTAGCTGGGCGTGATGGGTCTCTCAGTCTTCGAAATCTTGCCGGATCGAGCAGCTGGCCTGACTTTTAAGGTGCGGATGACGTTATCGTTGATCTGCACCGTCTCAAACTCGAAGCCGCTGATGCGCAGACACAGATTGTTTTCTGGAATGGTCTCTAGGTGTTCCAAGACCAGGCCGTTGAGTGTTTTGGGACCGTCTTCAGGCAGCGTCCAATCCAACGCGCGATTCACTTCGCGCACCAGCGCTAGCCCATCGACCAAGTAGGCGCCGTCCTGTTGGGGCGAGATGTCTGGCATATGCGCAGCGAAATCGGTAGTGAATTCGCCAACGATCTCTTCGAGGATGTCCTCCAGCGTGACGATGCCCTGTATGTCGCCGTACTCATCAACCACCAGCGCAATACGCTGTTTTTGTTTTTGAAAGTTGAACAGCTGCGTGTGTAAGGGTGTGCCCTCGGGAACGTAGTAGGGTTCATTGGCCAAAGCCAACAGTTGGGCTTTGTTTACGGCCTCATGGTTAATGAAGCGCGTGGCGCGACGCAGATGCATGACACCCATAATGTTGTTGATGTTCTGTTTGTATACGGGCATGCGCGTGTGTTGAGACATAGACATAGCGGTAATCAGCTCGTCGATGTCGTCTTCGATGTCTAGGCCGATGATTTCGCCGCGCGGTACCATGACGTCCTCCACCGTCACTTCTTCCAGATCCAAGACCCTGAGCATGATGTTGCGCCGTCGTCCTGGGGTGTCTAGGCCCTCGTTCACCACAGTGCGCAGTTCCTTGAGCGTCAAGCCGTCGTTTTCGTCCTGGTCTTCGGCGCGCATAAAGGGGCGCACCAACAGGTTGCTCAGACTATTGATGAAAGCAACGCCAGGGTGCATATACTTCAACATCGGCGTAAGCACATAAGCAGAGCGAAAGGCTATGGCCTCGGGCCGCTGGGCAGCAATGGTTTTGGGGCCCACTTCAGCAAACACGAGAAAGAACAGGGTTAGGAAGATCGGTGCAAGCACTACTCCGGTATCGCCGAGTAGCTTCAGACCGAGTACCGTAGCAACGCTGGCAGCACTGAAATTCACCAGGTTGTTACCGATCAGGATGATGCCGAGCAAACGGTCGGGCCGGGTGAGTAGCGCATCTGCCTTGATGGCACCTTTGTGCCCTTCTTTCACCAGGTGCCGCAGGCGGTAGCGATTCAAGGCCACCATGGCCGTTTCGCTGCTGGAAAAGTAGGCAGACAGCATGGTCATTATCAAAATAATGATGAACAGGGCGGTGGTGGAAAGCTCAGTCAAGCTCATAGATCATTCACTACGATTGGGCGAGCAAAACTTCGATGACGAATTTGCTGCCGAGGTAGCCGAGCACCAACAAGCCAAAGGCCAATAGGGTAAAGCGTACGGCCGTCGTGCCACGCCAGCCAAACAGGCGCCGCCCAGTTAGCAGCACCGCGTAGACCAGCCACGACAGGCACGCCAACACGGTGTGGTGCACAACCCGTTGGGCAAACAGGTCATCGAGATAGGCGAAGCCGGTAACAATGGCAAGGGTAAGAATGCCAATGCCCAGCCAGAGCATCGCAAACAGCAGGCGTTCCATGGTTTCTAGCGGTGGCAATACCTGCAGCAATCCACCGCTGACATGCTGTTTAAGGTGCCGTTCCTGATAAGACAGCAGCAACGATTGAGCAGCAGCCATTATGAGAATGCCATAGGCGACGATGGCAAACAGGATGTGAATGACGAGAGGTGTGGAAAGCTCGCCAACCGGCGTTGGTTCGCTGCTGCCGAGAGTTAGTGCCACCGCAGCTGCGCTGGCAGGAAAGGCGAAGAGCAGAAGGTTGCGCACGGGCGCGAACAGGCTTGCGGCCAACACGAACAGCGTGGCGATAAGCAGCAGCAGAACCACGACCGGAACTAACCCCAGGTTTAGCCCTGCGTCGCTGCGTAGAAGGGCGTCGGTTAGGAGCAAATGAGCAATGACTGCGCAGCCACCGAGCACCATAGCTGCGCCGCCAGTTTGCTGACCAGCGCGGTGGGCACGCCAAATCAGCACAGTAGCGGCTGCGTACAAGCTCAGGGTGGCAATCACCAGAAGGGTAGGGGCGTTCACGACGGCGGCAGTGTGTCATAACCCCCAGCGTGGTTGAAGGGCTATAATGGGCCGCACTGAGCACGCTAAGTACTCGGTTTATAGCCGTCCCCAATCCGGAGAAAAGTCGCAACCCATGTTTGAGAGTCTTTCCGATCGTTTGTCGCAAAGTCTGCGCGGCCTCACTGGCAAAGCCAAACTGACAGAAGAGAACATTGCCGATGCGCTGCGTGATGTGCGCATGGCGCTGCTTGAGGCAGATGTGGCCTTGCCAGTGGTCAAAGACTTCATCGACCAGGTGCGCAGCCAAGCTGTGGGCCAGACTGTGGCGACCTCTCTGAATCCTGGTGAGGCGTTCGTCAAGATTGTGCACCAGCAACTGGTCACCGTCATGGGTGAGGCAAATGACGGCTTGAATCTGAGTGTTGCGCCACCGGCAGTGGTGCTGATGGCGGGCTTGCAGGGTGCAGGCAAGACGACCACGGTCGCCAAACTGGCTCGACATCTCAAGGAGCGTCACAAAAAGAAAGTGGCGGTGGTAAGCGCGGACGTCTACCGTCCAGCAGCGATCGATCAGCTGCAGACTCTGGCCGGCGAGGTGGACGCCCTGTGGCTTGAATCCACTGGCGCAGAAAAACCGCTAGACATCGCCACCCGCGCATTGGCAGAAGCGAAACGCCAGTTTGCTGATGTATTGATTGTCGACACTGCGGGTCGACTCGCCATCGATGCAGACATGATGGCTGAAATCCAGCAATTACACGGCGCTTTGCAGCCAACGGAAACCTTGTTCGTGGTGGATGCCATGACGGGTCAGGATGCGGCCAATACTGCCAAGGCATTCAACGATGCATTGCCGCTTACAGGCGTGGTGCTGGCAAAAGCCGATGGCGATGCCCGTGGTGGTGCTGCGCTCTCGGTGCGAGCCATTACCGGCAAGCCCATTAAATTCATTGGCATGGGCGAGAAGACTGAGGCGCTGGAGCCCTTTCATCCTGATCGGCTGGCCAATCGCATTCTCGGTATGGGCGATGTGCTATCGCTGATCGAAGAGGCCGAGCGCAAGGTTGATAAGAAAAAGGCGCAAAAACTCGCGAAAAAGCTCCAGCGCGGTCAGAAATTCGATTTGGAAGATTTTCGCGATCAACTGGAACAGATGAGCAATATGGGCGGGGTCAGCTCCCTGGTAGATAAGCTGCCTGGTATGTCTCAGCTGCCGGCGGCAGCGCAGTCGCAGCTCGACGACGGCCAGTTCCGCCGCATGGCGGTCATCATCGACTCTATGACGGTCCGTGAGCGGCGCTTTCCGGACTTGATCAACGGCTCCCGCAAACAGCGCATTGCCAAGGGCAGCGGCACCGCTGTCCCGGACATCAACCGATTGCTCAAGCAGCACAAGCAAATGCAGAAGATGATGAAGAAGGTGAGCAAGAAAGGAGGGATGCAACGCATGATGCGGGGCATGCAAGGACTGCCGGGTATGCAGGGACCGACAAAGCGGCGCTAGGCGTTGGATCAAGCGGCAGGCGCCACTGAAGCGCCTGCCGCGGTGCCCAAAGCCCCCTTGCCAACGGCCATTAAACCTTTAGAATACGCCGCCTTTCCGCCCACTCACTTTGAAAATCTATGCTCGTCATCCGTCTTGCGCGCCACGGCGCTAAGAAAGCCCCGTTCTACCACGTCACCGTCGCAGATCGTGCAGCGCGCCGCGATGGGCGCTTTGTCGAGCGAGTTGGGTTCTTTAACCCGGTGTCTAAGGGCAATGCCGAAAGTTTACGGCTGAATCTGGAGCGGGTTGACCATTGGCTAGGCGTCGGCGCTCAGCCGTCAGAATCGGTGGCACGTCTGATTTCTCAGGCCCGCAAAGAGCAAGCAGCGGCGCCCGCCGCCGCCAGCTAACCTCCTTTGCGGTGGTCGTCCTGACGCCGCGAACTTCTCATCGGGTGGTTGGCACCGGGGCTTCGACGCGTGCCTGAGGCTCATCCCGAACCCGAAGATATGGTGGTTGTCGGTCGAATCGGCGGCGCTCACGGTGTGCGGGGTTGGCTGCGGTTACGCTCCTATACGGATCCACCCAACAATCTCTGCCGTTATCGACCGCTCTGGCTGCGCACCAAGCAGGGCTGGAAACCGCTGCAATCCGCCAAGGTCAGAGATGATTCGAGCCCAGGCAAGCCGCGCCTGCTGCTGCACTTGCCTGGTGTCGAAGATCGCAATGCAGCGGAGCTGCAGCGAGGCTTTGAGCTCGGTATCAGGGCGGCTGATCTGCCCGCTGCAGAACCCGACAGCTACTACTGGCGGGATTTGATCGGACTGACTGCCCGTTCTCCCCAAGGCGATTTGCTGGGGCAAGTCAAAGATTTGCTAGACACTCCAGCGCATCCGGTGCTGGTGCTCGAATTGGCCGCTGAGGTCCGACGTCGCCTGGCTTTAGACAGCGCTGAAACCCTTGTTCCTTTTGTTAACGAGTTCACCCAAGAAGTTGATTTGAAAGAAAAAACACTTGTGATTGATTGGCCAGAAGTGTTTTTCCCGGAACGCCAAGGAAGCTGATGATGTGGTTTCGGTTGATCACGGTTTTTCCTCAGCTGCTGGCGCCACTGCGAGATTTCGGGGTGGTGGGTCGGGCAGTGCAGTCCGGGTTAATCGATCTGGGGGCCATCGATCTGCGTGATCATGCGGTGGATCGGCATGGCAGCGTTGACGATCGGCCCTATGGCGGTGGCGCCGGCATGTTGCTGCGGCCAGAGCCGCTGCTGGCGGCGATCGGTGCGGCCAAGGAGCAATTCTCGGCTCACCCCGGTGCGGGCGCAGACAAGCCGTTGGTGGTGGCGATGACGCCTCAAGGCCGGCGCCTCGATCAAGCGTTGGTGGTTGAGCTGGCTCAGCGGTCCGGTTTGATCTTGCTCTGTGGGCGCTACGAAGGCTTTGACCAGCGGGTGCTGCACAGTGCTGTGGATCTGGAGCTGTCTATTGGTGACTACGTCATCTCGGGGGGTGAGTTGCCGGCATTGGTGCTGGTCGACGCGGTATCCCGCTTGTTACCAGGGGTGCTCGGTAACAGCGCGTCGCCAATTGATGAATCACACCTTGAAGCGTTGCTCGATTTTCCTCAGTATACGCGCCCTGAAATTCACCCGGCTGGGACGGTGCCGGAACCCCTGCTTAGCGGGGACCATGCCAGGATCAGTCGCTGGCGACGCCAGCAGGCGCTGCTGGCTACTTACCGGCAGCGCCCAGACCTGCTAGCCAGCGTGACGCTCAGCGAAGCCGACCGGGCGTTGTTACAGCAGGCCTTGCTAGCAGCCGCGCAACGGGAAGCCGAAGAGTAGGCCGTAATTCGGCCCACAAGTGAGTTTTCACAGCGTGCAGCCCAGGGCTGCCAATGAAACAGCCAATAACCAGCTCAGGCCTCAGGGCCCGATCAAACCCAGGAGTAGCCGACAGTGCGGAACAACAAAATTATTGATGCGCTGGAAAACGAACAGCTCAAAAGCGAGATTCCGGAGTTTGGGCCCGGCGACACTGTGGTGGTCCAGGTGCGGGTCAAAGAGGGCAACCGCGAGCGATTGCATGCTTACGAAGGCGTGGTCATCGGGAAGAAGAAGCGCGGCCTCAATTCTGCCTTCACCGTGCGCAAGATTTCCCACGGCGTGGGTGTAGAGCGCTCGTTTCAGACCCATTCGCCGATGATCGAATCGATCGAGGTCAAGCGCCGGGGCGATGTGCGCCAGGCGAAGCTGTACTACCTGCGTGAGTTGTCTGGTCGCGCGGCCCGCATCAAAGAAAAGGTGTAACGCCACCGCTAAGACGCCGTTTCGCAGGCCTAGTCCAGAAGTTCCGAAAAAGGGGACCAGCTTGCTAGGCCTTGGGGACCAGGGGAGGGGTGAGCCTAGCAAGCTGGAAGAGCACAGCGACAGGGAGAGAGACCGGCGCTGCGCTCTTGCTTCAACCAACCGAGGGACGTGGTCTTCCGTCGAAGCGCACCAGGGCTAATGCAGTTGCCGTGCCAATTTTTTCAGATAGAAATTATTTCTTTATAAATCAATTCTTTAAAGAGATTTCCTGGAAAATCTAGGGAATCTGCCCCTGAGCACCCCGCTGCCCAGAGTGGCAATTTTGGTACCCTGATGGGCGCAGTAGGTGCCGCTCTAGGTCACCTGCGTGAGCAATACTGGTGACATGACCTCTATCGATCCTGATATCACAGCTTTTTTGGACGAGATCTGGATGGAAGCCGGACTCAGCGAAAATACGCTGGCCGCTTATCGGCGCGATTTGAGCAGCCTGCGTGGTGCCCTAGGGAAGTCTCTAGATCGGGCAACTTCTGCTGATCTTGCTGCTGCTGTCGCGGCACGCTTTGAGCAAGGCTTCAAGGCGAGCTCGTCCGCCCGCTGGCTTTCCAGCGTACGCCGCTACTATCGGCATCGGGTGCATGCGGGCGTCTTAAGCGAAGACCCGTCGGCTGCGCTGAAGTCCCCTCGGCTTGGTCGCGGGTTACCGAAATCGCTGAGCGAAGCGGGCGTAGAACAACTGCTGGCAGCGCCGGTGCTGTCCACAGCCACGGGTCTACGCGATCGGGCCATGCTGGAGTTGCTCTATGCAACGGGATTGCGTGTGTCTGAGCTGGTGAACTTGACCCTGGCAGATTTGAACATGCGCCAGGCGGTTACCCGAGTCGTGGGCAAGGGCGGCAAAGAGCGGTTGATTCCCGTGGGTTTGCAGGCCCTCGACTGGATCGAGCGATTTCTGGCCGAAGGCAGGCCCGCGCTTAATCCTAGCGGCGCTTCAACCGTGCTTTTCCCCAGCAACCGCGGAACAGCCATGACACGCCAGACCTTTTGGTACGCGATTCGCAAGTACGCACGTGCCGCTGGCCTGGTTGAGCAAATCTCGCCGCACACGCTGCGACACGCCTTTGCCACCCATCTAGTCAACCATGGTGCCGATCTGCGGGCAGTACAGCTAATGCTCGGCCACGCAGACCTCTCCACCACCCAAATCTATACCCATGTTGCTCAGGCGCGGTTGAAGGCACTGCACGGGGATCACCATCCTCGGGGTTGAGCAGGATCCAAACACGGAATTTGTGCACTCAGTCGCGGTCAAAACTGGCGATCGGGACGATTTGCTCCCAGAATCGACGCTCGTATTTACCACTCTTCTACCCTCATACCAGAATCTGCCAGAGGCATTGCCATCATGACAAAACATCCCGCTCCGCTCGCCCGTCGGCGTGGCCGATTTTTAAGCGTCGTAGCGCTGGCCACTGTCCTGTCAGGATTCGCCCTTGGCCTCACGGCCGCAGCCCCCAAGCCCCAGGTCGAGGTCGAACAGGGGCACGCCATTGCCAAGCGCCTGGTAGAGTTGCGCCCGGGATTGCCGATTCAATCGGTGACGGCCAGTCCAGTCAAAGGCTTAGTCGCCGTGAACCTGGCGGATGGCTCTACTTTTTACGGCACCCATGATGGCCGCTATCTGTTTAGCGGTGACCTGTTTGAGCTTGGTGAAACTGATCTCATTAATCTGACCGAAGCGAATCGTGCAGTGGGGCGCAAGACCCTGCTGGCCCAGGTGGCTTTGAAAGATACGGTGACCTTCAGCCCGGCAAACAAGCCCAAGGGATCCCTCTACGTGTTCACAGACGTTGACTGTGGCTATTGTCGCAAGCTGCACCAGGAAGTTCCTGCGCTCAATGCTAAGGGCATCGAAGTGCGCTACCTGGCATATCCGCGAGCAGGAGTGGGTTCGGCTTCATACGATAAGATTGTTTCGGCCTGGTGTGCGGCTGATCCGCAGACTGCGCTAACCCAGCTCAAAGCCGGCAAAAACATTAAGGCTCAGACCTGCGCCAACCCGGTGGAAGACCAGTTCGCGCTGGGTCGCCAGATGGGCATAAGCGGGACGCCAGCCATCGTCTTCGAGGACGGCACCTTGCTTCCCGGTTACATGCCTGCTGATGAACTTGCCGCCGCAATGGGCATCTGAAACTGGGACGTTCCGTGGTAACGTGCGCACCCTGTTTGTGCATGGTTTTTACACGGCGTTGCAAGATCCACTCTCTGGACCGAAAAGTCTTTACCAGGCTGCTCGAGCCAGCCTAATCGCTGGCGCTGCCCGTGGCTGAAGCGCAATACACCGACAACGGCGCGCCGCTGCGAGTGGCGCTTCTTGGCATGGGCACCGTCGCTCAGGGCGTAATAAAAATACTCACCGAGCAGCGCGAGCTGCTGCAGCGACGCAGTGGCCGGCCTATCGAAATTGTCGGCATTGCCAGTCGCCGACTGCGCGCGGAAGTGACACTCGGCGACATTCCATTTTCAACGGACCTTGCAGGGCTTTGCGAGTCAACCGAGGTGGATGTCGTGGTCGAGTGCATTGGCGGTGAGGAGCCAGCCCTGACCTTGGTTGGTGCCGCGTTAGCGGCTGGCAAGTCTGTGGTTACGGCCAACAAGGCCTTGATCGCAAACCACGGCAATGCCTTGCATGAACAGGCGCATGCTAGTGGTGCGGAGCTTGCCTACGAGGCTGCGGTGGCAGGCGGCATTCCCATATTGGGCGGGCTAACGGCCGGTCTTGCGGCGAATCAAGCGCATTGGTTAGCTGGGATAATCAACGGCACGTCGAATTTCATTCTCAGCGCCATGACAGACCAAGGTCAGGCATTCAGCGACGCACTGGCTCAGGCCCAAGAGCTTGGCTACGCGGAAGCGGATCCCACTTTCGATGTGGAAGGGGTGGATGCTGCACACAAACTCGCAATCCTCGCTGGCTTAGCTTTCGATTCGCCGTTTCAGTTCGATGCGATCTATGTCGAGGGCATAACAGAGGTCACGACAGAAGACATCGAGTACGCCGAGCGGTTGGGGTACAAAATTAAACACCTGGGTGTTGCGCGCTGTCGGGACGACGGCATTGAGGCTCGTGTACACCCGGCGCTAGTACCGGCGGAGCAAATTCTTGCGCGTGTTGACGGCGTAACCAACGCAGTCATGGTCTGTGGCGATTCGGTGGGCGTCACTGCTTACGTCGGGCCAGGCGCGGGAATGTTGCCCACCGCATCGGCGGTGGTTGCAGATTTGGTAGCCATCGCGCGGCAGAGGCTGCCACAGCGCTGCGAGGCGAAGGTGTTGCCGGTACTCGGCATCGACGACGCTCGCTGCGCGTACTACCTGCGAATTCCTTGCCTCGATCAGCCCGGCGTATTTGCCAAGGTCGCTACTGAGCTAAGCGCTTTGCAGATCAGCATCGAATCAGTGATTCAACGGGAGCAGGCTGTCAAAGTCGATGCCGGTCGACCGT
>JBPCXR010000251.1:0-14439 GCA_051027215.1 Pseudomonadales bacterium
GGCATTGGCATGCTCATTGCTACCCGCATATTAATGGGTATGGGGGAAGGGTTAACGTTTCCGTCGATCTATTCTCTGTACGGAAAGTGGATACCTATAGTCGAGCGATCGCGCTCCATGGCGTTCAGTAACAGCGGCATTCCCATCGGCCAAGTGTTTGCCTTGGCTTTGGCGCCGCTGATTGCCATCCAGTTTGGCTGGGAATGGATTTTCTATATTTTTGGTGCAGTCGGGTTTCTCTGGATCATTGCCTGGTATCGCGTTGCAGCCAAAGAGCCAGCGGTGCATCCGAGAATTCAGGCTTCGGAAGTGGCGGAGATCCAAGCTGGCTTACCAGCGTCTGCTGCATCAGGGGCAAAGGTTGATAACTGGTTTTCAGCCTTTGCGCGCTCACCTGCGGTCTGGGCAATCATTGTCGCCCACTTCTGCAACAACTGGTCACTGTACGTCTTGCTGTCTTGGCTGCCGAGCTTCGTCACCCAAGGCTTAGGCGTTGACTTTGCGAACTCCGGTTGGGTGAGCTTAATACCGCACCTGGTCTCATTCGTCTTTTTGAACATTGCCGGCAACGTTGCCGATCGCATGGTCAGGGGCGGCATGCCGGTGACCCGGGTGCGCAAGGTCTGCCAGACCATCGGCTTCGGCGGGCTGGCGATTGCGCTGTTCTTGGTGGGCCATGTGACCACGGCGTGGTTGGCCATCACTATCATGTGTGTGGGTAACGCCATAGGTGCCTTCGTGACCGGGGGTTTTGCGGTGAACCACATGGATATTGCGCCTAATCACGCAGGCAAGTTGATGGGCATTACCAATACGTTTGGCACCATTCCGGGAATCATCGGCGTGGCGGTGAGTGGCTACATTTTGGAAACTACCGGCTCATGGGCCATGGTGTTTTCGGTGGCCGGTGGGGTCACAGTCTTTGGACTATTGTTTTATCTCGTATTCGCCAGCGCCGATAAACTGTTCGATTGAGCGGTTGGTTGGGTATTGATTTGTGCAACAGTGACTATTTGGCGCCGTCTAGAAGGCTAGTAAAACCCGCTGGGGCGTACGGTCCGATCACGATCTGCTCCAACACGCCAATTCCCGTGCGGGTTCCATCGTTGGCTCGAACCACCTGTTGCACGTGCAGGTTTTCCGGCGCCAGCAAGTCTAGCTGGCGCGGATCGAACGATTCCCCGCCCAGCGCTAACTCACCTTTCCACATGCCTTGACCCCACTCTGGGTGGCCATAGCCTAGACCTTTCATCTGAAATTTGAGGATCGGTTCCAACGCGATGCTACGGATGTCGCCGCTGTGGTTGACTAGGTCCACTTCTGCGCTGCGGGCCAGGCGGCTACCGGGATGATAGTCGATTCGGTGTGCAGCGGTCGCCATGCGTTCGTCTTGTGCCGCGCCCACGTCTGGAATGGCTGATTCGTCGGCGTACAGAGGTGCAGTGATGCCTTCGCGCACCAACGCCTCGCCCTGAGGGCCGTCGAAGAATATTGCGTGGGAAACATGATCTTCCCAAAACAATGGCGCCCAGACAAAGCAGATGCCGCTGCGAGTGCCCGGTGCACCGCCGCTCTCAGGTTCGCCCACATTACGCACCCCCCACGAGCGATCTTTTGTCCCGCGGCACTGATCGGCTGATACATCAATTCGACCTTCCGGATGCTGCACCGTGCCGCTCCAGCAACCGAATTGGTCGAAGCGTGTCGCGTCCATTGCCCGGCGGGTGCCTTGCCACAGCGTTTGCCGAGCCTCCTGAATGGCTGCAGTGCGAGTGGAGAATGTCAGGTCACAGGTGATGCCGGAATCGTTGTCTTCAAGCACCACGCGCGTCCTGCGCAGCGGCTCTTGGACTTCCAGGCGAAAAGGTCCGACGCTTAAGTCAGTGCGTTCCGCCGGTGCTCTACGGGAGCCGTAGAAACAATGTTGCCGGCCCCCAGGTTGTACCACGCTAAAGGCACAATCCATGATCCCTCTGTGCGGGTAAGTGGCCATGCCGATTCCAAAGTAATAGCCGCCGTCTTCGGCGTAGCCGTTGAACCAGGTTCGATCGTAAAAATTCCGATCGCTGGTAGCAGGATGTGCCAGGGGCTCCGGCGTCTGGTGCACAGGGAAGTCGTCGAGTTGATTGAGCATGGTGGTTTCGATCGGTCTATTGGTCGTAAACCGCGATGGTACGCCAGGCTCAAACGCAGACAAAGCGCACAGTTCGATGGCCGTGTCTTGACCGGGCCTGGATAAATGTCAATAATACCCGGGTAATATTAATCAGCCTCATACGGAAATTGTCTCGATGGTAAGAGCTAAAAAAGCGGCCGTACCAAGCCACCTGTTATTCGAAGGACAGCAGTTACAGCATGCAGGCGATCTGTTAAGCATTGCCTTGTTGTTGAAAGATCGCGGCAAAGGCGCGAGCACGGGCGAGCCTCTCATCTTCGAGGTCGCGAGCGGCCGCCAGATCGATATAGATCTGCGCGGCAGTAGAGCCGCGCTCGAAGCTCGATTTGGTACGCCAGCGAATGCGGTTGAGCAAAGCGTCGATGTGCCCGCGCACACAGGGCGGGGGCGTCCTCGTTTGGGCGTGGTCGGCCGCGAGGTGACCCTGTTACCACGACACTGGACTTGGCTTGAGTCTCAGCGCGGTGGCGCCTCAGCGGCTCTGCGGCGCCTGGTGGATCAAGCTCGGCAGGCCAATGCCGATGAGGATCGGCGTCGAGCGGCACAAGACCGCGGTCATCGATTCATGACGGTCATGGCAGGAGACCTACCAGGCTATGAAGAAGCCACGCGTCATTTGTTCGCTGATGAGCGTTCGAGCTTTCTGAAACAAACACGTGCGTGGCCCAAAGACGTCCGTGTTTATGCGCGAGCCTTGGCGGCGGACGCATTCAGCGAGGCTTAGTCGAAGGTAAGCACACCCGTGCCACTCAGCTGGCGACATGCGAGCAACTCGAACCCTGAGTTCAGCCGAGCTAAGATGGGCAAGCAGATTCGGCTGTGTTAAGCACTGTGCGTTGTATCAGGCTGGTCCGCAATTCAGAACCAAAGCCTTAGTAGGAGCGCCTGTGAACATCGATCTAAGTGGGAAGGTGGTTGCCGTCACTGGAGGCACCCGAGGCATCGGTCGCGGGATCGCTGAAGCGATGCTTGCAGCCGGTGCGAACATCGCGCTCAACGGCCGCAATCCAGACAAAGGCGCCCAGGCCCTAAAAGAGATCGATGCTGGTGACCGGGCAATCTTCATCCCAGGTGATGTAACGCAAAAATTGGATGTCGAGAATTTTGTCCAAGGCGCCATTGAGAAATTTGGGCGCTTGGACATTCTTGTCAATAATGCTGGTGGCTCTTCAGGGTTTGCGCCTGTGTCCGAACTCACCGATGACGCCTGGCAAGAGGCGGCTGCTTGGATCTTACATTCCGCGTTTTGGGCAACCAGAGCCGCGTTACGAGATATGGAGCCCCGGGGTTTTGGCCGCATCATCAACATCTCTTCAGTTGAGGGCAGACAGGCTAACAAAGAGAGCGCAAGCCACTACATTACCTTTAAGCATGCGATGAACGGTTTTACCAAGGCGGTTGCCTTTGAGTACGGCACCAAGGGTATTACCAGCAACGCCATCAGCCCTGGCGCTGTAGAAACCGACTTAATGCTAAATACCGGTGCTGATGCAGCGAAGGCGATGGGCATAACCTACGATGAGTTCATTCAAAACTATGCCAAAGATGCGGCGATCAAGCGGCTCAACACCGTTGAGGAAGTGGCTGGATTAGCGTTGTTTTTGGCGTCTGATCTCGGAGCTGGCATTACTGGTGCCATCTTGCCCGTAGACGGTGGCACCGCGCTGTAATAGACCTGCTGTGTAGCGCCGTTGCCAGCGGTTGAGGCTGAGCCAACAACATAGCCCGCAGAGCAGCGCCAGTGCCAAGCTTGCGCCGTAGAAACTCGCTCCTATGCCGCCCACCAGCCCTACGGGTGAGAACAGTAGATAGTTAAAGACAATGCCTGTCGCCAACAGGATCGCTGTTGGCAGAGCCAAGCGCCAGGGTGTCATATCTACCTGCTCATGCTGCTCGTAGTGCCAGGGGGTGGACCTTGGCCGCCAATACCCAATGATGATCATCAGTAGGACTTCTATGACAAACAGTACGGCATAGATGTGAATGAAGTTCATATCGATTGGCCAGAGAAACTTGGCGCTCGCGTAGGCGAGGATGTGAAATACCACGACGACTTTTGCGGCCAGTGCCGGCACGCGCTTGGTAAACAATCCAACCAGGACAATGGTGATGATGGGTATGTTGTAGAAGCCCGTAAACACCCGAATGACCTGCCACAAGCCTTCGGGCGCGTACTGCAGCTGCGGAGCAACGATAAAGGAGAAGCCGGCGATAACCAGGCCGACCCATTTGGCCAAGCGAATAAGCTGAGCATCTCCCAGCGGCCGTTTGAGCAATGGTTGGTGAATGTCTAAGCAGTAAAGTGTGGCGGCGCTGTTGAGTAGGGAGTTGAACGAACTGAAGACAGCGCCCAACAAGACCGCGAGAAACAGTCCAGACAAATACACCGGCAACACATCCGCCACCAAAGTCGGGTAGGCGAGGTCCATGGTCTGCAATTGGCCATCATAAAGGTGGTAGGCAATTAGGCCGGGAAACATCATGAGAAACGGCACCAGTAGCTTAAAAAAACCTGCTAGCAGCACACCCTTTTGCCCTTCGGCCAGGCTCTTTGCTCCAAGAGTGCGTTGGATGACGTACTGGTTGGTGCCCCAGTAGAACAGGTTGGCGAGGATCATGCCGGTAAACAGCGTGGCAAACGGGGTGGGATCGCTCGCGCTACCGATGGCATTGAGCTTGTGGGTGTCTTCCTGCAAAACAGTGTGCAGCCCTAGCTGCCAGTCGCCATTGCCCAACGCGATTAAACCAAACGCCGGGACTAACAGACCGATCAGCAATAGCCCGATGCCGTTAATTGTGTCAGACACCGCGACTGCTCGGAGACCGCCAAATATCGCATACGCACCGCCAATCGTGCCGATTACTCCGAGCACCACCAATAGACTGTCTTGGAATGTCAGATTGAGCAGTGCCGGCACGTCAAACAGCCGCAACACGGCAAGAGAGCCGGAATAGAGAATCGAGGGGATGGTGATGAGGCCGTAGCCGAGCAAGAACAGTCCGGCGCTGAGGCGCCGTACTCCGGAATCAAAGCGGGACTCTAAGAACCCAGGCAGAGTCGAAAAGGCACCACCCAAGTAGCGCGGTAAGAAGAACAGCGCCATAACAATGATGGCGGCACCAGCGGTAACCTCCCACGCCATGCTGGTCATGTTGAAACCGAAAGCGCTGCCGTTTAAACCAATCAACTGCTCTGCAGAAAGGTTTGTGAGCAGCAAAGAGCCTGCAATGAAGGTACCGCTTAAGCCTCGCCCAGCGAGAAAATAGCCGTCCCGGGTTGCCACTTCCCCGCGGGTTTTTAGATACGCGACCCAGGCCACCAGCGCCATACAAAAAAGGCAGGAGGCTACGGTTAGGCCGATTTCGCTGGTACTCACAGCGCTGCCTTTGAGCTCGTTCGAGCGGCATCATAGCGTTGGCATTGTGCACTGTATATTGAGCGTTTGCGTTCCGCAGATCGGACGATCTGCGTACACTAAGCAGACCTTTTACGCCGGAGGGGCTGGATGGATTCGCTGACGTTTGCCGATAAGGTGGTGGTCGTAACCGGAGCCGGTAACGGCATCGGCCGCGCTTATGCCCATGAGTTTGCCCGTCGCGGCGCCAAGGTTGTGGTGAACGACTTCGGCGGCTCCGTTGCCGGACTAGGCAGCGATGTGCATACGGCAGATCGGGTGGTCGCCGAGATCATTGCCAACAACGGCCAAGCTTTTGCCAACTACGATTCGGTGGTACATGGAGACAAGGTGATCGAGTCGGCATTGGCGCAGTGGGGGCGGGTGGATGTGCTTTTGAACAACGCCGGCATTGCCTACGCCACGCCGTTTGAAGATATGTCGCCCGAACTCTGGCAGCGTATGCTGGACGTGCACGTCGAGGGCAGCTACCGCTGCAGCCATGCGGCGTGGCCGCACATGCAGAGCCAAGGATCGGGCCGATTGTTGTTCACCTCTTCACCTTTCGGCCTGTACGCGGCAGCTGGATTTGCCCATTACAGTGCAGCGAAGTCTGCGCTTCTGGGGTTGACCAAAGCGCTGGCACTTGAGGGCCAAAAACACAACATCACAGCCAATGCGGTGGCGCCATACTCTGCCAGCCGCATGACCGGTCGAACCGATGAAGAGCAGGCCAAGAGCCGTATCGGCCCGCGCTATTTGGCGCAATTAGCGGTGTGGCTAAGTCATGAGACAACGACAGAGACTGGTTCGGTGTTTGAGTTGGGGGGTGGTTACATTCACAAAGTGCGCCTTGAGCTCAGCCGGGCGCTGCACCTAGAGGGCGATGCCTATACCGCAGAGAATATTGCCGCAAATGCGGAAGTGTTGAATGACTATTCAGACAGCACGCACCCGGAACTGGGTGATTACAACACCATCGGTCGTGCCGTTTACGGACCAGAAGGACCTAAGTTACGTCAGTAGCGGTTGGCGTTGTTCGCGCAGCAATTGTCGCCAGAATCTCTTCGTGGCGTTCGCGTGTGAGGCGGTAGCGCCAAACACACAGCAGGCCTGGAATCGCTAACAGGCCAGCCACAGGTCCCCAGAGCAAGCCAAGTTGCGTCAGCGTTTCCGGTGGGATGTCTGCAGTAGTTCGAATGGCGCTACCAGTTGGCCAATCGATTAGATCCAACGCCATGCCACCAATGAACGAACCCAGGGCAGCTGAGCTCTTACTGGTAAACGAGAAGGCGCCGAAGAAAATCCCTTCCTGTCGCTGGTGGCTGCTTAATTCATGTTCGTCGGCGATGTCTGCCATCATGGTGCCTAGACCCACCAACAGTTGCGCGATGCCGTAAGAGGCGACGAAACTGAACGCGGCGATGATGACCGTTAGACCAGCGCTGCCAGCCGCGGGCAACAATCCGAACAGAAATAGTGGTACTGACAATGTGTGCGCGATCAGCCAGATCGCGATGCCAATCATCACTGCCACCTTTTTGGTGAAGCGGGCATAGAACCACTTAGCGCTCGCGTAGCCGAACATGGAGCCGATGGGCCCAGCCATTAGCGCCATAAATATCTGCGCAGCATCGAGCCCCCAGAAAAAGGTCAGCATGTACAGGTTGACGGAGCCAGCAGTGCCAAAGGCGATAATGATCACGGCAAAGCCGCCGATGATCCATCGGAACGAGATGTTTTCCATTGCCCTTAAGGTGTCCCTGGCGACAGAGCTCAAAGCAAACTTTTGGCTGGGCGCAGCCTGAGGCAGATGGGGAATACGGCTATGGGTACCGAAGGCGGAGTACCAAACGGACAGTGCCATGGCCAACCCGAGCCAGGCGGAGAAGGGCGGATAGGCTGCAGGATTTAGCTGACCGTTGGGATACTCCTCTGTAGCAACGAAGTAGACAAAAAAGCCGAGTACGTAAACCAAAATGAAGGCGATCGCTCCGAAGAAATGCCGCATGGCGACCAGCACGGTGCGTTCTTGGTAGTCTTGGCTCAGCTCTGCGCCGAGCGCCGAGTGCGGCACGTGATAGAGCGTCATCGCACCCCGGCACATCACGGTCATACCAAGCAGCCAAAAGAACAGCGGCATATCGCCTTCGACCAGTGGGTTGAAGAGCAGAAAAAAACACACGCCCAGGGGTATGGCGGCTGCATACATGAAAGGGTGCCGACGACCTAGGCGACCGCGCCAGGCATCAGATAGATTGCCGATTAAGGGGTCCGTAACTGCGTCAAAGATCAGCGAAAGCGCGAGTGCCAGCCCACACAAAGTGCCTGGCACCCCAAGCACCTGGTTGTAGTAGAACAACAAGAACATCAGAAACACTGCCACCTGCACGCCTTCGCCAATCTGGCCGATACCAAAGGCCAGCTTGGTGCGCATCTGTAGCGGTGGTGCTTCGCTCATAGGCTCAACTTCTCATTTACCAGATTGATCTATCTGCTTGTTCTACGAAGCCTGTTATCACGTGACTTGGAACAGCTTGGCTGCGTTCTCGCCAAGCACCGCTTGCTGGCGTTTGCTGGAAAGCTCAACAATAGACTGACGAATCTGCTGCGCGGCAAGCAGATTGGAGTCGATGTGAGGGTAGTCCGAGCCCCACAGAATGTTCTCGTCGCCCACAAGATCCAGCATCGCACCAATGGTACGTTCTTCGGGTTCCGCAACGAAATAGCAGTTGCGTTGAATGTACTCGCTGGGTTTCAGTTGCAGTGGCGAGGCTAGAGCAGACAGCACAGCATGCTTTTCGTCGAGGCGATCCATCAAATAGGCAGCATAGCCACAGCCGGCTTCAACGCTGACGATTTTTTGTGTCGGGTGTCGGTCAAAAAAGCCATCAAGCACCATGGCCGCCAGCGCCGGGATCATTTGCCCCGTAGCGCCGAGGCCAAAGCCGAACAATAGCCCGGGTGCAGGTTCCGCCGCGTGCCAATCGGAAAACGGCGCAGCGGCGCCGCTAAAACGCACGATGACATGCAAACAGCCCGGTATGCCGGCTGCCGCCGTGCGCTGCCAGACTGGGTCAAAATCTGGGTGACTGGGGCTACGTCCATCGATGGTTTCTGGCGGAACAAAAATGCCTTTGAAGCCGAGTTTCAAGCAACGTTCCAACTCTTGGGTCGCGGCATCTGGATCGCGCCAGTTCAGGGCGGCTATGGCAATCACTCGTCCAGGTAGGCCTTGCATGAACTCGGCCTGCCAAGTGTTGTAGGCTCGGCAATAAGCGGAGATCAAGTCAAGATCATCGGTGGGGACGGGCAGTATGCCGATGGTAGGAAAGGTCACACACTGATCCACCCCCCAATCGTCGAGCAGCGCGCCTCGCGCGGTAGGCTCAAAGCTCGCCAACGGAGCGCCATCGTCATACGTCAGTTGACCGCTGAACAGCTTGGCACGGTCGTGTTCCACTCCGCCTAAGCCAGCCAAGCCGCCGGGCAGCACCGTTTGCTCGGCAATGACGAGACGTTCGCTGCCTTGATCATCGGTCTCTATGCGTATCGCGCGGTCGCGGTACGCGGGTTCCAGGTAAGTCTGCCAGAGGTCTGCGGGTTCCATGACGTGGGAGTCACAGTCAATGACCAAGGATTCCGACACACCGCTACCTTACTTAATATAGTCAGCTACATCTTACCCTGAGAAGTCCAGGTTGGTCATGCCATCAAGCTCTGCCACTCGCGCAATCAACTCTTCCACGCGGGTACTGTAACCCCACTCGTTGTCGTACCAGCCGATGAGCTTGACCAGGGTCTGGTCCATGACCTGGGTCAGCGCCGCATCAAAGATGCTGGAATGACTGTTGCCAATGATGTCAGAAGAGACGATGGGCGCAGTTTCATAGGCGACGATGCCCGCCATTGCGCCCTGTGCTGCGGTACGTACAGCGTTGTTCACCTGTTCTACGGTAACTGCTTGTTCCAGCTCCAGGGTGAAGTCCACCAAACTACCGTCGGGCACTGGCACCCGCATGGCCATACCATCCAGCTTGCCTGCTAGATCCGGCAGTACTTGCCCGATGGCCCGGGCGGCGCCTGTGGAGGTCGGTACGATGTTTGTGGCTGCGTTACGCGAGCGGCGCAGATCCTTGTGCGGCGCGTCGATGAGACGCTGATCTGACGTGTAGGCGTGGATGGTGGTCAACAACCCTCGCTTTACACTGAACGCCTCGTGCATGATTTTTGCCAGGGGCGCTGCGCAGTTGGTGGTGCAACTGGCATTGCTAATGATGCGGCTGTCACTGGTTACGACGTGATCGTTTACGCCAGCGACCACCGTTGCCTCCAGCGGGTCTTTGCAAGGCACAGTGACCAATACCCGTTTCGCACCCGCCTGCAGGTGCCAGTTGAGCTGTTCAAGCTGACGGAATTGGCCGCTGCTTTCGATGACGTAATCGACACCCAGTTCCTTCCAGGGCAGGTTGCGAGGGTCTCGTTCGCTCAGCACCAGGAAGGGGTCGCCATCGATGGTCATCTGCTCGTCGGCGACCGAGACTTCGCCGGGGTAGACACCGTGAATGCTGTCGTATTTGAAGTAGTAGGCCAAATCTTGGGCACTGGCCAGATCATTGACCGCGACGACATCATAGTGACCTCGAAGCTTGGCGATACGCATGAGCGTGCGCCCGATGCGACCAAAGCCATTGATCGCGATACGGGGAAGTCGAGGGGTCGCTGCTGGCATATCGTCTTTCTGCATGGTGTTCAGCCCAGCATCTTCCGATGGCTACGCAGCTGGATCAATGGCTCGCTAGAAATTGGTAGCGGGGTTCGCGAGCGCTACGAGCGTCGACAGCAGCGGCGGAACCAAGCAGAATCGGCTGTGTATCACTTAGGAGGAGGGACGGCTAATGTGGCTTAGGCTGCGGCAAATTGCCTTGGTGGCAGCGGAACTGGCCCCCGTTGAAGAGGCGATCACCTCAGTACTGGGGGTTGATGTCTGCTATCGAGATCCAGGAGTCGCTCACTTTGGGCTCGAAAACGCGCTGTTTCCCATCGGCAACCAGTTGTTGGAGGTGGTAGCGCCAGTGCAACCGAACACCGCAGGCGGTCGCTATTTGAGCCGTCGCGGCGGTGACGGTGGCTACATGGTGATTACGCAGTGCGATGAGCATGCCCCCCGTCGTGCTCGCGTGGAATCGCTAGGCGTGCGCATTGCCCATCAGTTCAAAACCGCTGAATTCCTAAACATGCAGCTTCATCCCAAAGACACCGGTGGCACGTTTTTCGAAATCGATGAACAGCTCGGCGATCGAGCCCATGCAGAAGATGGGCCCTGGGAACCCGCGGGTCCGGATTGGCAGCAACATCGTAAGACGGATCGAGTCAGCGCTATCCTCGCCGCGGAAATTCAAGGCGAACAACCGCAAGTTTTGGCCCAGCGTTGGGCCGAGATCGCTGAGCTGGAAGCGACCGACGATGCTAATGGTCGATGGCAGATGTCGATGGCCAATGCGGTTGTGCGTTTCGTACCCATTGAAGACGGTCGACCAGAAGGCCTTGGCGCGATAGATCTAGCCTGCCACGACGTTCAAGGCGTGATTGAATCCGCTGTAAAAGCAGGCCTAGAAGTGCGCGAGCAACAGCTGCTGCTATGCGGCATGCGAATGAATTTGATCCAGAGGTAAGGCGATGTACAACACAATCTACACAGAGATGAATGATGGCGTCTGCGTGATTACGCTAAATCGACCGGAGCGCCTGAATGCTTGGACCCACGAGATGGGAATGGAGCTGTCCGCAGCAGTCACTGCGGCAAACTCGGACGATGCGGTACTGGCGATGGTAGTAACCGGCGCTGGGCGCGGCTTTTGTGCCGGCGCCGACATCGAGGCGGTGTTTAAAAGCCAGGCCGACAAAGGCGAAGCTGCAGGTAGTGACAAATCGGATCGTAGCGTTGGCAACTGGGTGTCGCTGTTGCGTCAGTCCAAGCCCATTATTGCCGCGATCAACGGTGCGGCAATTGGTGTCGGTCTGACTCAGGTTCTTCCAATGGACTATCTGCTGGCTTCCGATGCGGCGAAGCTGAGTGTGCGATTTGTGAAGATGGGTTTAGTGCCTGAACTTGCCAGCTCACGTTTCTTGTTAGCGCGCTTGAGCTGGGGCAACGCCAGCGAAATGATGCTCACAGGTAAAACGGTCTCGGCTGCCGAGGCGCTAGACCTGGGTCTTGTGGATCGGGTCGTTGCAGCCGACGCCTTGCTGGACGAAGCCTGCGCGATGGCCCGAGAGATGGGCAATAACCCACAATCCGCGTTGCGGCATATTAAGGCTCTGATCACCGACAACGCGGCTGAGACCGATCTCGCCAGCGTGCAACGTCGCGAACTGAAAGCCCTGGACGAATGCTACCGCTCGCCCGAACACAAAGAGGCCATTGCTGCCTTCTTAGAAAAACGCACACCAGACTTCGGCAAGGCGCGACGCAACTAGGACTCTACTGTGGGCTCGGCACCACTTTAAAGCAGCGATACTCGACTTCGCGTCCGAGTAGTCGACCTTCGCCAACAGCAATCACCTGGTTTAGGTAACCGTATTTGCTCGAGCCCGTTTCGAAGCGAATTTGCGTGGCGAAGTAGTTATCGCCGAAAGCCATCTCTTCGCCACCGGCCATGGCGTTGCTGACAGCCTCGCTAAATTCTAAGAGCCCTTCATAGCGAACATAGATGAGGTCGCCATCGTCGGTTTTAAACGCCAGCCGCACATCCACTTGGCCAAAACCGTCATCGGTAATACGTACCCAATCGGCGCCAGGTTCTAAGATTTCACCTTTTAGTCCTGGGCCTTCGAACGAGCCGCTGGTGACTCGCGCGATGGAGCGATTCCCGGAGGGGGTTTGGCCGATGGGTAAGCTCTCACCAATAACGGCTCGGAACGTCATAAGGGGCTCAAGTTTCACGAACACTTCTCCTACGGGTGGCAGTGTGGTCGCCGGGTAGGCCAGGTGGCTCCGACTGAGCTAGTTTCGCAGACTTTGGCATGTGGTGTGTTGGCTGCCGGAGCTGCTGATGGCCAGCCGGCAATGGAGCATAGCGCTTGGTCTGGCCTGCGGGTGCAGTTACCCTAGCGCGCAACCATGCCCAAGTTTCCAGCAAGAGGTTTTGAGCCAGCGTGTACCCCGGATACTGGGCGCAGATAAAGCCCGACGAGATTGCCGTTGTCAGCGCTGCAACAGGTCGTACGCAGTCCTGGCGAGAGCTGGATGCACGGTCTAACCAGATCGCCCATTACCTTCGTAGTATTGGTCTGCAAACCGGCGATCACATTGCTTTGCTACTGGAAAATCATTTGAGCTATTTCGAAATTGCGTGGGCGGCATTTCGTAGCGGTCTATACATCACCTGCATCAATCGTTATCTCACCGTCGATGAGGTGGCCTACATCGTCAAAGACTCCGGTGCTCGAGTAATTTTTTCCTCGCCCGAGCTCGCAGCGACAGAGTCTTTGCAACAAGTCTCGGCCCAGGCGCAAGCTCACCTGCTGGTGCACGGCGCTTTGCCAGATTGGCAATCCATGAACGAGTGCATTGCCCAGTGTCCAACTGAGCCATTGGCGGAGCAGCCCATGGGCGATTCCATGCTCTATAGCTCAGGAACAACGGGTCGACCGAAGGGCATTAAGCGCCCGCTCACCGGTGCCTCGGTGGCTGACGGCAACAGTTTTCTAGCGGCGCCATCGCCCTACGGCTTCGATGACCAGAGTCGCTATCTATCGCCAGCACCGTTGTACCACGCCGCACCCTTTGGCTTTTGCATGCGCACCCTGTCTGCCGGGGGCACGGTCATCTACATGGATCGCTTCGACCCCATCGCCGCGCTGGGTGCGATTGAGAAATTTCGAATCACTCATAGCCAATGGGTGCCCACCATGTTCGTGCGCTTTTTGAAGCTGCCGGAAGCCGAGCGAAGCGGTTTCGATTTGAGCAGTCATGGCTGTGCCGTTCACGCGGCCGCACCTTGCCCGGTGGCGATCAAACAGCAGATGATCGATTGGTGGGGACCGATACTGTGGGAATACTACGCTGGTACCGAGCGCAACGGCTCTACCATCATCAATTCAGAGCAGTGGCTAGCGCACCCCGGTTCAGTGGGACGGGCCGCCAGTGGTGTGATACACATTTGCGATGAAACCGGCGCTGAGCTTGCGGTGGGTGAAGATGGCCTGGTGTACTTTGAGCAAGCACAGCGGCCGTTCGAGTATCACAACGCCGCCGAGAAAACTGCTAGCGCCCAGCACCCTCTGCACCCTAACTGGACTGCGCTGGGTGACGTTGGTCATCTTGACGCCGAAGGCTATCTGTACCTGACCGATCGCAAAGCCTTCATGATTATCTCTGGTGGTGTGAACATCTACCCGCAAGAGATCGAGGACGTAATGATCCTGCATGATGACGTACAGGACGTGGCGGTGTTTGGGGTGCCGAACCCGGAATTTGGCGAAGAGGTTAAGGCGGTCGTTCAGCTAGCATCGGGGCTGCAGCAAACACCTGAGTTAGGCGAACAACTGCGCACCTATGTGCGCTCGCAACTAGCATCCTATAAAGTGCCTCGTAGCGTTGACTTTATTGACGAGATGCCGCGCCTGCCAACGGGTAAACTCTACAAACGCATCCTTCGTGATCGCTACCTATCGAGCATGACTACCGATGAGCATTAAACAACTGATCGCGAACAACCGTAAGTGGGCTGCCAACGCTACTCGCAAGGACCCGGATTTTTTTACGCGCTTGGCTGACCAGCAATCGCCTGAGTACTTGTGGATCGGCTGCAGCGACAGTCGAGTACCCGCCAATACCATCATCGGACTACCCCCCGGGGAGGT
>JBPCXR010000252.1:0-9541 GCA_051027215.1 Pseudomonadales bacterium
AGGCTATACGATCGGTGCTTCTTACATTGAAACCGACAACTATTCCTCCATTCGCGGCGATCAGCGCCGCGGCGCGGTGGTGGTCGGCTGGATCGCCTGGCTCAGCAAAGGACCGTTGCGCTGGTGCTACTCGAGCCCTGGCGCACGTCGGTTTGGGCTGACCATGTACGATCCGCTGAAATCCTCTGAAAATCCAGTGCGCGGCTAAGGTTTAGCGCTTCACCCGATCAAACAGTTCCACCAACTCGCCAAACTTCTGCCGTTGCTGACCAGCGTCACCGGAAGCAATGGCGGTTTCCACACAGGTCGCTGCATGGTCCTTCAGCACCGCGGTCTCTACTTTGGCAATCGCCGATTTGATGGCCTGAATTTGCTGGAGTACATCCATGCAATAGCGCTCTTCTTCGATCATCCGAGCAATGCCGCGCACTTGCCCCTCAATTCGGGCCAAACGGCGAACCGTGGCTTGTTTGTCGATTTGCATACTAGGGCCCGCAGGTAGATCAATGGATTTGGCTAATACTCTATACCAGTATAAAGTATCAATAAACCCGCATGATGACAGCTGGACCAGCCATGAACGCCGAAGCCCACCACCACTCTCACAATCCCATCGTTACTTCGGCGAGGGCGACCCTACACTGCTTAAGCGGTTGCGTGATTGGCGAGGTGGCGGGTCTAATGATCGCCGTTACCTTGGGCCTGGCGGTCTGGCCCACGATCATTCTGGCAACCACGCTTGCCTATCTGAGCGGCTTCACCCTGGGCTTGTGGCCAGTCATGCAGGATCAGGGCAAAACCTTCATGCAAGCGCTCAAGCTAATCTGGGTTGGGGAAGTAATCTCGATCGGGGTGATGGAAATTGCTATGAACGCCAGCGACTACGCCATGGGTGGCATGCAAGCGCCGTCGATCTTCAGCCCCATCTTCTGGGCCGGCATTGCCGTAGCTGTGCCCGCCGGCTTTCTCGCAGCCTGGCCAGTAAACGCCTGGCTGCTGAAACGCGATATGAAGTCCTGCCATTAACTCCTCTCCTGTAGTTGACCAGAGAAGCGTAACCATGTGGCACGGGCGAACCGACTACCTCAAGGGTCATCGCAACACCTTGGCCTCAAGGCAGACATTGCTCGCAGATCGTTAGATACTTGCCCGAAATTCATAGGGTCAATGCGTTATGAAAGCTCTGAAAGTCCTTCTCGCACTGGGCCTCATCTACGTGGGTGTGGTGGTCTTGTTCGAGTCACTTTTGGGCTATTTTCAGCCGGATGGCGACTACACCATGGTCATTACCACCACGGATGCCGACGGCAATCGCAACGATCGCGTGCTGGCCAAAGTCGAAAGCGACGGCAGCCTATACGCTGCAGCGAATCACTGGCCTCGGGCTTGGTACCGGCAAGCGCTCGCTAATCCAGCGGTAAGCGTCAACATCGATGGTGAGAGCGCTGACTACGCAGCGGTGCCTGTGGAAGGCGCAGAGCATGATCGAGTCAACAACGCCCGCCCGCTTGGCATCGGCTTTCAAATCTTGACCGGCTTTCCACCGCGGTACTTCCTGCGGCTCGAACCCCGCTAAAAAGGATTCGTTGTTTCCAGGCCAAGCAGAGCCCGACCCACCTGCTCGCTCACCCGGTCGCGATGAGCATTGATGTGTAGCGGCATCGCCTGAAAGTCCCGGTACCTGCGCTCGAAGCTGGTGCCTTCCCGCAGCCCGTTGCCGCCCTGCACCCGCAACATCAGCCGCATCGCTTCATCGCACAGCTGCAGTGCCTGCATGCTGGCGGACATTTGCGCAAGGTAGTCCGCCTCGGTAGGTGTGGTCTCCCCAGCAATGCGAGCATCTGTCGCGACCAATGCAGCCTGCACCGTATCTGCTGCTGCAGTTATCAAACCTTGAGCATGGCCCAGGTTCACCTGGACCAGTGGCCGCTCTGCGACCTTCAGCCCCATGATCGCCACCCGATCGCGAATGCCATGGCAGATCTCATCCAGCGCTGCCTGACACAAACTCGCCGCCATGGCACCCAGCCACAGATCAGACAAGCCTACCCAATCCTCGCGATAGCGCGGTGCGATCATCGCAACCTGCGGATCACGAAAGTGCACGCGGTACATCATAGGAAAGACGCTGACTTGATCCGCAGACAACCTAACGCCTTCGTAGTACACGTCATCGGTGGCCGATGCGCGCAAACTCATGGCCTGCCAGGTGGGATCGATCCGCACACCTTCACTGCGCAGATCCAACAAAGTGAATTGCGGAGCACCGCGGTCTTCGCCAACAAAAGAAACACCGGCCCATTGCGCGTAACGCGCACCGGAGCCGAACGCGCCTTTGCCATTGAGCACCAGGGCCTCACCCTGAGCTGACGCCACCACACCGGTGCTTGCGCCAGCAGGAAAGCACACCCACTCAGACGCCCCAACCACCTGGCGCAATTGATCGCTGTGTTTAGGGCCCAACAAGCCACAGAACAGGTGAAACGTGCACAGATGATTCCACAAGCACCAGGCGGTTGAACTACAGGCCTTGACCACCTGACGCAATACCTCTGCGACCTCGACCAGAGAGGTATCGCTACCACCCAAACTATGGGCAGCCGTCATGCCCATGACTTTGGATGCGCGCAGTGCGTCGATCGCCTCAGCAGAGACGCTGCGGCTCTGATCTGCCGCAGGCGCCTGCTCAGCGATCAACTCAAGAACTCCGTCGTTCAGCCAAGGACTCATAGGTGCTCCCCAGTGCAAAAGCCAAACTGTAGCAATGATTCGCTTGCCTAGGGGGCCGAACTCGAACCGGTTGCAACGCTGACCAATACGGTTCAGCGCCGCTGGTATAGAAATCCTTGTAAGCGCTGTTTAACCACCGGCCACTCATCCGCTATGACGCTGTACATCACCGAGTTGCGAACATAACCATCTGGGTACTGCTTGTGCTTGCGTAGCACGCCTTCGCGGGTGGCACCAAGTCGCTCTATGGCGCGCTGCGAGGCTTCATTGCGCTCATCGGTTTGCAGCTGCACCCGATTGGCTTGGAGCCGCTCGAAAGCCTCGGCAAACAACGCCAGCTTAGCCGCGGTGTTTACGTACGACCTTTGGAACGCAGTGCCGTACCAGGTAAAGCCGATCTCGAGACCGCCATGCTCGGGACGAACATCCAAATAGGACGAGCTACCGGCAAGTCGACCACTGGCGTTATCGTAAATGCTGAAAGGCACATCACCCGCCGTCTGCGCCCGAGCGAGCATGGCCGCGATCCAGCGCTCGGCATCGTCGGCGTTTTGGAACGGCTCGGGCGTTAGATAACGCCAGATCACCGCGTCCTGACCAATCTCCAAATAGCTTTGCGCCTCCGACAACGCCAGCGGACTTAACGTGACGAATTCGTTGGCAAGCGTCACGAGGCCAGGGGTGTTCACTATTACGTCCTCTCAAGTTACCCAGCGCAGCTTACGAGCTCTAGACCTCGGTGCAATTGAAGCGACCTCGCGTCAAGCCTGAAGAGGATTCATTGCCGGGCGCCCATCCGCTCAAGCCAATATTGGTTAAGCTGCCAGATCGCTTTTTCAAACGGGCTCAGGCGTCCTTGAGTGGTGAGTGCAGCATTCAGCCCCAACCACGGGCCGCTGTTTGCCTCGATGTCTTCGCTATGAATCTGCTGGTAAACCTGGGCCATGTGCTGCATCTCGTCATCGCTCAGCGCCGCAATAATCTCCGGGTGCAACAAGATATGAATGCGTAGCGACATGGCATCCGATCCATGTGGCTCCAGCTGGTACCAGACTCCGCCGTTATTGGTGGCGGCAAAGAGAAAGTTGGGGAACACCGCCGCGGCAAACAGGTCCGCCCGTTGCTTTGCATCGAGCGCCGCAAAAGAACTCCCTTCCTCAGTCTCTGGCTGCAAGCCGGGCATATGCAAGAAGGCCCAAGGTTCTCCGCCATTGTCGGGCACGCTCGACTCGCGCGCGGGGAAGTTTGGCTCGAACGTGGCACGATGAATGCCAATGTGGTGATAGGCCTCCATGAAGTTTTCCACCAGGATTTTCCAGTTCCATGGACTATCGAAGTGCAGCGTTTGAGCGATTCTCAGTTGTGAGAAGTCATAATTCCCAACCAGTTTCGTCAGACCGGTGAGTTGTGAGTGCAAAGGCGCCGCCTGGTTATCGAGATTAACGAAGACGAAGCCGTTCCAAACTTCCAGCGCAAGTTGGGGCAGCTGACACTGGTCGATAGAAAAACCTGTGGCGCCGGACATCATCGGAGCGCTGCGCAAACGACCGTCTAGCTCGTAGGTCCAGTTGTGATAGGGGCACACGAAGCGCCGGGCGTTTCCTGTACCGGCAGCGATTGGCATGGCCCGGTGCAAACAAACGCGCGACAAGGCATGCAGCTCGTCGGCGTGGCTCCGAGTCAAAACAATGGGCTGCCGGACCAGATCTACACACACATAGTCACCGGGTTCGGGCAACTGCTCTTCCCGCGCAACGCAAATCCAGTCCGCGGCAAAAATACGCTCGGCTTCTGCAGCGAATACGTTGCGGTCTGTATAGGCATTGGGTGGGAGCGTCCAAGCCTGTTCTAACGGTGCCGCTACCTTTTCGAGGGCATCCGCATTTATCAGCTCAAGCAGCGGGCTGGGCATGGCTAAGCTCCTGACGACTAGGCGGAAACGAGTATGCGGTTTATAACGGCTATTCGGCCAAAGTGTCTAGCGCACACGCGCGCAATCCAAGCGTCGTCATTCCGATGCAACCCCTATCCCTTCAAACAGCGTTTCAATCATCGAATCCGCCAAGGCAGCGTTAATCGGTTGGTGCCCTGCCAGCAATCGAAAAAACAGCGGTCCATACAACATGTCGAGCGCGGTCTCGACGTCGAAATTCCGCCTCAGCAAATCCGCAGCCATGGCTTGCTCCAGCAACAGCCGCCCGGTTTCTCTGCTCTTGAGGATGATTTGGTTTCGAAACGCCTTCGCCAGTTCGCTTTCTTGTTCTGCCGACGCCATGGTTAGCGTGATTTGCCGGCCACGCGGCGTCGAAAACCGCGCAATGACGCTACCCAGGTGGGCCTTTAGGCGCCGCTTTACCGACCCTTTGGGCGTCTCGAACTCTTCTTCTGGTTGCGCCATGAACGCCGCCATCGCCAGTTCATGGGCATTCGCCCAAGTTCGATAGATGGTCGGTTTACCCACCCCGGTTTCAGAAGCCACGCGCTCGATGGTCAAACGACCCACACCCTCGCTCATCACAATTCGATAAGCCGCATCCAACACCGCTTCTCGTGCGGCGCTACTGCGGGGGCGCCCAACCTTGCGGGTCGTCTCCGAGTTTTTGTTCATTTTAGCCATTGACTATTACGTTCCGTTACGTAACATAATAGCAGATCACTGCTGGATGAACACCATGTCTGTCGAAACACCACCACCCCAAGAGCTCTGCCCATACCTCACCGTAGCCGGCGCCGCTGACGCCATCGACTTTTACATCCGCGCGTTCGGCGCCAAGGTGGACTTCAAACTCGTCGATCCAGAAGATCAACGCATCGGCCACGCCGAGCTGCGCTTTGGCTCCACCCGTCTCTTCATTTCTGACGAATACCCGGATTTTGGTGCGACCAGCCCAGAGACCATTGGCGGCTCGCCAGTAAAGATGCATTTGCAGGTAGAGGACGCTGATGCATTCGCTGCCCACGCCGTTGAGCAAGGGGCAACGGTGTTGCGCAGCGTGAAGTTGGAGTTTCATGGCAGCCGCATCGGCATGCTGGGCGATCCGTTTGGCTACAGTTGGTTTATTTGCAGCAAGGCAGAGGACGTCAGTCCCGACGAAATGCAGGACCGGTGGAATGAGGAAGACGGCCACGCCTCATGAATCTCGACGAAAACGTACAAGAGGGAAGTCATGACCCGCGAATCTGAACTGCTCGGAGAATTTCAGCGCATCGAAGATCATTTCAATGCCGCGATGGTTTCCAACGACGTGGACCAAATAGCCCAATGCATCACTGATGATTGGGCACTGGTGAACCCGGAGAGTGGTCCACTGGACCGCGAAGTGATCTTGAACATCATCGACAACGGCATGCTCAGCCACTCGACCATGACCAAGAAAGTTCACCGAGTAAAATCATATGGCGACGTCACCGTAGTGACAGGTCGCGGGCAAAACACCGGCACATTTCAAGGTAAGCAGATTCGAGCAGACGAATGGATCACCGATGTTTACGTTCGGACGGATGCCGGCTGGCGCTGTGCCATTACCCACCTTACCCCGGTAGCGGGGATCGACTGACTAAGTTAGGGTCTTTTTTAGCGCAAGTACCCATTGCTAGGACTGTGGGCCGATCCACGGGGAGGAGAGCAACGTGTCAAACGACTACAAGGGTGTGGTTCCGTATCTATTCTATGACGACGCAGCAGCGGCAATGGACTGGTACGCCCGCGTATTCGGGTTCGAAGAGATCGGACGGTGGGCCAACGCTGACGGCAAGATTCAAAACGCCGAGATGCGAATCGGCAACACTGAGCTCTGGCTCGATGGCTCCGGGCGCCGCAAGGACGACGACGAACGCCCCACCTGGATTGGGATTTGGGTCGACGATGTCGATGCGGTCTTCACCCGGGTACAAGCAGCCGGCATTGACTGCGAGGCACCTGTTGATCGGGACTTTGGCGTACGCATGCTCAATGTGCCGGATCAAATGGGATATCTGTGGGGTTTCATTCGACGCATCGACTGATTAACCCAGTCATTGACGCGCCAATGAAGACATTTCAGCGGCCAGTTCGTTTGTGTACGCTCAGCCAATGGCAACGGAAGACATCATTCGGCGCATAGAGCATGCCCTGGGTACGCCAGGCATCGCTCAGAAGCTCGCCCAGCAAATCTCTCCCACCGACCTGCAATCTCTAATGTTGGCCGTGTACAAAGCGCGAAGTTCACAGCGAACCCCGTCCGATTTGCTCGCTGACTATGAACGCAACCGCTTCGTCGCACCATCTGCCGTAGACGCCGAGAAAATTCAACAAGTTGAATCTTCGATAAGGGCGCACCTGCCTAGCACTGCCAGGCTGCTGGACCTATCGCCGGTATGTCCACTCGGTACCAGCTCGATAATCGCGGGGGTATCCCAAGATTGGAGCGTAGCCACCGCTCGAAATACCGAAGTAGTTTCTGACGCCACCAACGTCCTAGCTTTGGAATGCGCACTACAGCGGCGCCTTGCTCTGAAGGGCGACGCCAAATCCCAGGAAGCCTTTCACTACTACACCAGCCACAGGTTGTTGAGACCCCAATTTTACGACGACCCAGATCTGCTTGCGCACTTTAGACTATTTCATTCCTGCAGCGCAGGACGCGACTCCGGCAATCTGCAATTCGAAACCGAGAGCATCCTAACGCACGCGTCAGCTTACCTGGCCACACTCGAGCAAATCACACCAACCGATGCGCGCATTGAATTTCTGTTGACTGATTTCCACGATCAGGACCGCAATGAACATCTACAAAACAACCTACTCGCGCATCTAGCTGCTACTCATGCTGGCGTACAGTTCAGTATTAACGAACTCAGAGAGGCGGGTCGTGGATACTACCGCGATCTGTGTTTTCACATTAACGTCCATCTGCCAGACAAAGAGCCCATACAATTAGCTGATGGCGGTTCGGTTGATTGGACTCAGCAATTGTTAGGCAGCGCCAAAGAAAGGCTCGTCAGCAGCGCAATTTCTTCAGAAAGGATGAGTGCGATGCTGACCTGAAGAGCATTATGACAATGCCGCACCCCACAACGGTCTGTTCTGCCAACAAAGGTTCATGAATCCGCAACACCAGATTGGCGAATCTCGATCAAGTGCATGGATGGGTCGTTGAAGTAAATGCCAGGCTCATCCCCGGTCGCGCCGGGTTGCGGCGCGGGTGCGGCCTTATTGCTGGTGTTGTCAAAACGATCCCCAAAAGGCAGTCCCTGTAATTGAATTCTCGCCAAGGCCTGTTCGAATTCTGGCTTCGAGAAGCTAAACGCCAAGTGCATGCCACCCCGTGTTTCGAATTGGGTGAGCAGAATTACGAACAGCTCGGAAACCCGAATGACATGGAACGGTCCATGCATTCCGTCCTGCTCGAACCCCAAGACGTCTTCATAGAATGCCAGCGATTCGCGCAGATCGCTGACTGGCAATATCAAATGATCCAATCGAACACTCATAGCAGTCTCCTGTGGAAGGACCAGTAAACGTCAGCAAGTATCGCCGCAATCATGAACCAGTAAAGCTCGCACAGGCTCGGGGACAGGAGCGCCAGAAAGGTATTGCGTAACCATATTGTTACATGTAGTCTAAACTCACATTCAATGTCGGAGCGCGCCATGGGAATCAACGTCAGCCTCCTCAGTGTCCGCAGGAGCATTCTTATTCAGGCGTCTCCCCAGCGGATCTGGCAAGAATTTGAGTCACAGGCCAATTTCTCCCAGTGGTTCGGTATCGGTCACCAGCTCCACCGGTTCGAGCCGAAACTTGGCGGGCTGGTAGATCTAAGCATTCCTGCCGACGATGGAAGACGGCACTTCGGCGGTCCTATCATCGTTTGGGACCCGGGAAGCGAGGTGACATTTGAGAGTAACTGGCAAGGCGCCGATGCCTGGCCCGTTCCGACCTTCTTCACCCTTCGCCTGACGCCCATCTATGACGCAACCTCGGTTGAAATTTTTCATCATGGATTCGAACGCCTGGGGCGGGACGCTGCAGACACGCTGCAAGCGTACGAGGAAGGCTGGGATGTGAAGCACTTGAAGGCCCTGCGTGACATTGTCGAGCGCTAGGGACGTCTACTCAGCAATCGCTGACCCAACTCGGCGGGAAATCCTGGAACTGCTACGCGACCGGGGCACCCAAACTGCCGGTGAGATAGCGGCAAATTTTCAGACGGTTTCCAGGCCAGGTATTTCACGCCATTTGCGGGTGCTGCGAGAAAGCGGAGTCGTCAGCGCGGTGCGCCGAGGCAAGACCCAAAACTACGCATTGGATCCTGCACCGCTAATCGGCATCCGCGAGGGGTGGCTGTCTGGCTTTGCGGACATGCAGACCGCCAGCCTTGCAGCGCTTCGCGAAAAGGTCGAGTCAAATTCCCCCAGTGCACAAAAGCCCAGCAAGTGAGCTTGCTAGGGCGCGAAGAATTCAAACCAGGGTCGGGCTAGTCGCGATCAGGCTTGTTGCGTTTTTGGTGATACATCAGCTCATCGGCCTGATGCAGCGCTTCAGCGAGCGCGCCCGAGCGTTCCACCGCACACTCAGCGACGCCAGCGCTAAAAGCCAACGGAAATCCAACGTCTGACGAGCGGTTGTGATCTGCCACAGCTTCACTGAGCCGAGACAGTGCAATCTCTGCCTCAGCTTCACTGGCTCCTGTTAGCAGCACGCAGAACTCGTCGCCCCCCAATCGGGCCACCACATCTGACTCACGAAATGTGTGCAGGGTCAGCGCGGCAAACTCCTTAATCGCACTGTCGCCAGCAGCGTGACCATGCTGATCATTGATCTGCTTGAGAC
>JBPCXR010000253.1:0-3896 GCA_051027215.1 Pseudomonadales bacterium
GTCGACCTGCTTGTTGAAGAAATCCACGCCAGACCAGAGATCGTCGGCATCCTTGCCGCCACTGAAGCTACAGGTGAAGGTCTCCGCAATGGGGCCCAGTTCAGCCTGGTTCGAATGAGAATCCGCCAACGAGATTGCGCTGGCACACAGTAGCCCTACTAGAAGTAGTGTTCGCATATCTATCCTTCCCGCCAATTTCTTTAATCGGACGTCGAAAAGAGATGCAACCGTTCCGCACGACTTCGGCACAACACAACGATGCGCTGCGCGAAATTAGTGCTCTCCCTGCGAATGAGTATTGCGCAAACGCAGCTAAATTGCACTCACCATCGGTCCCGGCACCTGCTTAGGCGCCCACGACCAGATAGGCATGGGCTAAAGGTCAAAGCCGAACAGGGTTTTGAAGCGCGCGTTGTAGTCTGTGTCGGAGAGGTTATTCCCCATCTCGACCCAGTCTTCGCTGCGCATGCGCTGTCTTGCCGCATTGAAACCCTCCGCATCTTCACCCACTGGCCAACGCAATCGGTATTCATCGCTCGTTACTGCATCGAATATGGTCTGAGCAACGCGCTCTGGTGGCACAGCACGCCGAAAGCCTGCGGCAAACACTTTACCGTTGCGACGCATCACCGGCTGATACGGAGAAGTTTTGTCGTAGCGCGTGGCCTCGGCTGAGTTTTCAAAGATATTGGTCATGATAACGCCGGGTTCAACGTTTACCACGCGCACTCCAAAACCAATCATCTCGTGAGCCAAGGCTTCGCCTAGGCATTCGAGCGCCCATTTCGATGCGGAGTAAGGAATCTGATTGGGCGTGGCCAACAAGCCTACCGCTGAGGTGATGTTGACAATGGCGCCGCTACCGCGCTCGCGCATGGGGGCGAGCACCTGTTGAATGCAGGCCACCACGCCAAAGTAATTGGTATCAAACATCTGCCGGTGCTCAGCCTCGGGCGTCAGTTCCAGCGGTGAAGCGCCGCCAATACCGGCGTTATTCACCAGCAAATCCAGTGGCTTTGCTTGCTGAGCTTCGGCGAAAGCGCTGGCAACAGAATCGTTGTCGCAGACATCCAGCTGCACCACTTCAATAGGCAGCTGTTGCTCTTGGGCCGCGGCTTGCAACGCCGACGCTTTGCTCGTATTGCGCATGCCCGCGAATACCCGGTAGCCGTTCTGCGCCAACAGCACCGAAGTTGCCAGGCCAATACCAGTGCTGGTGCCGGTCACTAACGCTGATTTCATAACCGCTCGCTCCCTCTTTAAAGATCGGCGAACGTATCGCCGTTAGAACCCGTCGACGACATCTAATGCACCGGCCAGGTTTTTAACTCCGTGTACCGCCATACCTTCCACCACTTTCTTTGGGCGGTTGGCATAGGGCACGATCGCACGCTTGAACCCATGCTTGCGCGCCTCAGAAATGCGCTGTTCGCCGTTAGCAACAGCGCGCACTTCTCCGGTCAAACCTAGCTCGCCAAAGACGATCAGATCTTTAGGGAGCGCACGGTTCCGAAAAGACGACAGCACAGACAACAGCGTCGCCAGATCCGCGCCAGTTTCGGCGATGCGCACACCGCCCACCACATTGGCAAAAACGTCCTGATCCGACAGGGCAATGCCGCAATGCCGGTGTAGTACCGCAAGATGCATCGCTAAGCGCTGTTGATCCAGGCCCACGGCCACGCGCTTGGGGTAACCGGTTTGCGCCTGATCGACCAACGCCTGGAGTTCTACCAGCAGCGGACGCGTGCCTTCCCAAGTGACGGTGACCAAACTGCCCGGCGCATCCAGCTCGCCGCGCTGTAGAAAAATGGCCGACGGGTTGGCTACCTCTTTCAACCCGAGTTCGGTCATGGCAAACACGCCCAACTCGTTCACCGCACCAAAACGGTTTTTCTGGCCGCGCAGCGTTCGATAGCGGCTGGCTGCTGGGCTGTCGAGCATCATGAAACAGTCGATCATGTGTTCCAGCACTTTGGGTCCGGCCAGGCCACCTTCTTTGGTGACGTGACCCACCAGAATCACCGCGGTGCCTGTCTCTTTCGCAAGGCGGGTAAAAAACGCCGCGGTCTCTCGCACTTGGGAGACGGTGCCTGGCGTACTGTCTACGGACTCGAGCTGCATGACCTGAATGGAATCGAGCACTAGGACGCTGGGCTTGAGGTCAGCCATCAACGTTGCGATGACTTCGCCCCGGGTCTCTGCGGCTACGTCTAATCGATCGACCGGCAGCTCCAGCCGTTTAGCCCGCAGCGCCAGTTGCGACAAGCTTTCCTCGCCCGTAACGTAAAACACACCCTGGCCAAGATCCGCAAGCTTAGCGCAGGCCTGCAGCAGCAGTGTGCTCTTGCCCGCGCCGGGATCACCACCAATCAACACTACTGAACCGGGCACCAGACCGCCGCCCAATACACGATCTAATTCGCCGAACCCTGTTGGGATCCGTACCACGGCTTCCGTTTTAACTTCACCCAGCCGCTTAGCTTCGGCTCGGGTTCCGCTGAACCCCACGCGCTTTTCTTTGATCGGTCCTATGCTCACGCGCGACAGCGTGTTCCACTCCTGACAGCTTTGGCACTGGCCCTGCCATTTGGCGTGCTCAGCGCCACAATCGGCGCAAACAAAGGCGGTTTTGGGTTTAGCCATGGGTCGTGATTCGTTTGCCCGGGCTACAGATAATCGTTGTAACGATCAGCAGCGAGGTTTTCGAATTTGGTCAGATTGCCGAGGAAAGACAGCCGCACAGTCCCGGTTGGGCCGTTGCGCTGCTTGCCGATGATGATCTCGGCCGTACCCTTGTCTGGCGATTCTTCGTTGTACACCTCATCGCGATAGATAAAGATGATGACGTCGGCATCCTGCTCAATCGCGCCAGAATTATGACTGACGACAGAATCTGCGAGCCAACTCGCCGGACCCGGAACAGTCAAGTCGTATACGACTTCTTCCCCAGCGGGATCCACAGCAATCACACGATCCCAGAACAAATCTGAGTTCGACCAGACCTTAAGATCTGGATCGCCGAGAATCTCTGCATACTCCCCAAGCACCGCTCGCGATGGTGCGAATTTGAAATGACTCGTACCGCCGTAAGCAGTGCCACGCAATGAAGCCATGCGTCGTTGAGAGATACCTTGGGTACGCATTTGCGACTTGACCTGGTCGAACACATCCACAGGCAGCGTATCGACGTTGGTATTGCGAGTTTTTGTCTGCAGTAGCTGCCCCAGCCGTAGCGCAGCATCTAGCCTTGGGCCGAAGCCACCGACCGTTTCCAGAAAGCGCTGTTGATCTGCCGCACCGGAAACATCAACGCTAAAGAGCGCCCCTTTACCCTGCTGCACCGATCGAATGCGGGCGACGATACCCAAACGCTGCAACAATGCCGCGACATCTCGCGCCAGGTTCTCGCCGCAAGTTGCAAAGTAGACCCTGGATGCACCCCCTTTATCGCGCACATGAATACAGCCGTCAGTCGCCCACAGATGCTTCAGGAAACAGGCAATCTGCGGGGTTTCGAGTTGGAAAATCTCTTCGGGCACGCGCTTGTCGTGAGAGCGCTGATTGAACACCCCAAGATCACGCAACCATTTGTTGACGCCCGAGGGATGCCAGCGGTTGCCGTTACCGCTGAGCACCAGCTGGTGCCAGTTGCCGCGACCGGCATGACGATTCACTGTGACACCAAACTCAGACCTAGCCGCCTCAGAAACTGCAGCGCTACAGACTTCACACGCGGTGGTATAGCGAAGCGGCTGCCCGCTAAGGTAACTGCCGTCTCCGATCAAGTGTGCAAGCAACAACAGTCGTGATTCTGGCCAGCGATTCGCTTGAGCAGGCGCAGGTACTGTACGTGCCAGAGCAATTCGATCACCAGCTCCTATTTCGGCTAAGCG
>JBPCXR010000254.1:0-4101 GCA_051027215.1 Pseudomonadales bacterium
GACCTGCAACAGCGCTTCTTCGATGGCGTCATCGACGCGCAGGCCGCCAAAGGCAATGCATTTGGGTTCGCCATTATCAAGCTGGCCACGGCAGCAGGAATAGCGCGGGATATTATGCTTCGTGCCCGAGTAACGAGCCGACAGTTTGCGTCCGCAGCGGCGACAGCGCACCAGGCCCGCCAGCAGCGCGTTGCCGTGTTTGGGAGCACCGTGGTGTTTGCTTGTGGGAACGTTATCGCTCACCATTTTGCGTATTGCCTCCGCACGCTCCCAGTCCACATATCCCTCATGGGCTCCAGGCTTGAGCGCTAGCCACTCACTTCGCGGTTTGTGCTCATTCTTCGTCCGCATGCCGCTGCGGCCATAGCCGGTCACGGCTCTTGTCTTACCATAGGCATAGGCACCGCCGTAGGCCGGATTGATGATTATCCGGTGGATTGTCTGGTAATATGGCCTGCGCCAGACGGTCTGGCCGTCCTTGCGTTTTGCGGGCAGTTCGAGCCCGTGCTCAAGGAACCATAGCAGCGCCTGCCGGGCACTGCCCAATTCCAGCACCTTGTCGAAGACCAATGTGATCGCTTCCTGCACCCGGCGATCTGGATCCTTCTCCAAGCGGTCGCCCGCCTTCACGTACCCCACGGGGGCGGACATGATCAGTTCTCCTCGTTTGGCCTTCTCGTAACGGGCAGCCAGCGAACGCTGGCGTAGAAGATCGAGTTCGTATTCGTTCAACGACCCCTTCAGGCCCAGCAGCAGGCGATCATTGCTTTGGCGCGGGGCATAGACCGTCTCCTGATCCACCAGAACGGTATCGACCACCCGGCACATCTCGATCAGTTGCTGCCAATCGCGGCTGTTGCGGGCGAACCGCGATACTTAGCGCGCGGCTACAGCGCCAATCTTGCCGAGACAGACCTCGGCCACCATCCGGTCGAAGCCGGCTCGGTCTGTACTGCCCGATGCCGAGCGGCCAAGATCGTCATCAATGGTCTCAATCTGCGACCAGCCTAACTGACCCAGTCGATCCCGCATCGCATATTGCAGCGCGCTGCTCTCACGATTGTGCAGAACCTGATGGATCGATGACTGGCGCACATACACGATCGCTTTGCGTTTCAGATGATGGCGTTCGATCTTCTCAGACATCATCGCTCTCCTTGCTCTGATGGAGATTGCTGGCCTCTTCTTCCGGTGACGGCTCGTGGTCTGGATCGTGTTCCATCAGCAACCGCGCCATCAGACCGGTGATCTTGTGGCGCGTCGGTTGCGGCAGGTTCTGCCAAAGTGGTGTCTGCAACCGATACGTTGCGTGCGGCGGGTCGAACAGCTCGAACTGGTCCAGTTTTGTGTGGCGGCGGCGCATCGACATCTCCTTGATTCTGATCGCAAGACATCAAGTCTGCGCTCAAATCAGGATCGTTCGAAGGGAGAGGCTCGTCTGATGCGCCTGAGGGTGGCACTTCGCTCAACAAAATCTGCAGTGTGGATAACGCCATTAGATCGACTTCAGGAGAAGGCCGGTGACGGATCAACGAGCACGCCAGCCGATCAAACATCCACAACGACACCTCAAGTGGAAGGATTGGCCCACCGTCCGTCAGATTGCACCGTGCGACCGAAATGCCTGACTTCTCGACCACACAGTCAATGCAAACATCGCGATCGGCCCAAGGATGGTAATCGTAGAGAATCCTGCGCTCAGTGATATTGTGGGCGTTGGAAAGCTGAGTTGTATAACTTCGGCAGACCACATGGGGCATTCGACGGGAAAACGCCTTACGAGGCAGTCCGAGAGAAGCTATAATCAACCCTGAAAGTGTCCCGCGACTACCTGCAGCTTACAATGATCTTTAAACACATCGCGATCAAACTTTATGACCTAATGCACACATCACCGAATGCAGAGGACCTAGTCGCGGGGTTTAACGCCTCAAGTCAGGAGGAGTTGGAGGCCGGCGCCAAGCGGAAATTCGAACTCATTTCCAGAGTCATGGAGCCTTATGCGAGCAAAATTAAAGGGAATGGTCTGAGCGTTGAGCAACTCGCAGATTTCGTTCAACGCACCGCTACAGCTGCGAAGTATAATGCCAGCAGTCGGAAGCACCTACTCAGTCCCATCGCGGCACTAAAGGTCGCGGTGATGAAGGTCTTTGGCGAGGAGTGAACAGTGCTGACCGTGGAAGGGCTAACATCTGCTAAGGCTCATCATCTTGCACTTGATACCCAGAGAGCAGTCACCCGGCGTCACAGCCGCAAATGATGGAACCCACCAGAATATTGAACGGAATTGTCTATGAAACGACGGTATAAGACCGCAATCGGTTTGACCGTGTTTACCCTTTTAGGGGCAGCTGTCGGCTACTGGTATTTGATTACCGCAGGTAGCCGAGAGCCATCTTTTGTAGCTTGGAACGAGAATTGCGCCAAATGTCATGGTGGTACGTTGGCTGGAACCGAGCTAGGTTCGGCACTCGTTGGGGTGCAACTCAAACACAGCGACACGCTCGAAGAAATGATGGCGGTGATCGCCCAAGGCGTCCCGGGCACGATTATGGAAGGTTGGGATGAAAAGCTTTCGCTTCAACAGATTAAGCTGCTGGCGATTTACATTAGCGAGCGACGCCAGAAATTTCCAACAATAGCAAACTCCTACACCAAGGAACCTAAAGACAACCGGATCATCCGGTCAAAACACCACGCCTTCCGGCTAGAGCTGGTGACCGCTTTGGAGAGCAGGCCATATTCCATTGCCCCGATGCCCGGTGGTGACATCCTGGTTGCCGAGAAGATCAGGGGGCTTTCCATTGTTGACACGCACCGCAAGCAAAGTCCTCTGATCGCAGATACTCCGGAGGTCTGGGGAACGTTGCTCAGCGTTGGAGGATCATGGCTGAATCTCGGCACGGTTCTCGATGTCGAACTGCATCCTGACTACGAGGAAAACGGCTGGATATATCTTTCCCATACAGACCGCTGCAACTGGTTGTGCGGATGGGTGGTGCCCGGAACAATGGTCCGCGTTGTTCGCGGGCGCATAAAAGATGGCAAGTGGGTTGATCAGGAAATCATCTGGTCGGTTCATAAGGACCATTACACACCTGTTCCCGACGCTGTTGCTGCCGGGCGGCTGGCCTTTGACGGGCGCGGACACCTGTATATTTCGATTGGCGGGAAAAATACCTATGGTAAGCTGCACCAACTGGACACGCCATTTGGGAAGATCCACCGGGTCCGCGACGACGGAACTGTTCCCCAGGACAATCCTTTCTGGGTTCCGCCGAAAGAGCGAACAGAGACGTCCACGATTCACACTGTCTGGAGCATTGGTCATCGCACCGGTCAGGGGCTGGACGGACATCCTGCCAATGGTGAAATCTGGAACACGGAAATGGGGCCGCGCGGAGGTGACGAAATCAATCACATTCTCAAGGGTCAAAACTATGGATGGCCGCTCTACACCAATGGCCTCGATTATGACGGCGAGGAAGTTTCGATTGGCAAGGATTTGGGGCTGGCTTTCAAAATTGAAGATACCGTTTTGCCGGTTGTCGACTTCACCCCGGCGCCTGCAGTATCAAATTTTGCCTTTCATGCCGGTGCTGTGTTCCCTGGTTGGAAAAACGACCTGCTCGTTGGAAGTTTGAAGGCAAGCACCCTGTATCGTCTGCGTATTGAGAACGACCAGCTTGTCGAGCAGGAAAAGCTGATCACGGATTTCGGACGTATTCGCGATGTCGCGATGGGCGAAGATGGTTTTGTCTACATCGCTCTGGAACACAATGAGACTGGCTCGCTTTGGCGCATCGTTCCGGGATAGATTGTATCGATTGTTCGCTATTAGAAGTGTTGGCGTTCAATGTCCTCTTCTCGGAGGTCACGTGAAAACGTTTAATGACCGCTGGATTTTACTGTCCTGCTGTCGCAAATTGACCATGCGTGCCAGCTTGTCGTGGTCGAAAAGGGCTCCAGGCGGACTCCCGTTGTGCAATTGGATACCAAATGTAGTTTGCGATCGCGGTTGGGTGGAGAATTCTCGTCCAGCAATCAGTGGTGGTGCCAATTGAAGTCGTTCCACCAATACATCGTTAACCGAGAGTGAAC